>JABSSK010000082.1 GCA_013214265.1 Saprospiraceae bacterium
AATAGTTTTTCCCAGAGAGTTGGTTGCTGGGGAGAACTATCAATGGCGCGTAGCGGGGTCGAATGAAAAATGTGGACCGGGTGCATTCACTGAATTACAGTATTTTTCAACAAAGGCATGGTCTTGTGATACGTTTACCTTCACAGATCGTTTGTCGTTTGGTTCCGTACCTTTCTCATCCAGTGTTCTGGAGATCACGGAGAATGTAGAGATTACAGACGTTAACGTGTTGGCTATTGAAGGGTTTTACCCTGGGATCCAAGACTTAACTTTCCGCCTCAGAAGTCCTAGTGGTCCGAGTATTGATCTATTGAGAAAAAGTCAGGATTGTCCACAGAGTGGTTTGTTCACGTATCGTTTTGATGACGCTTTTTTTACAGAATCTGATTCGTGTTTTGACAGGTTACCTTATCTGTATTATCCGGATGAGCAACTAGCTACCTATCGCGGTCAGATGTCGGCAGGAGATTGGCGCCTTTTTGTATTTCATCGTAGTAATAGTAATGGGTTTGTGAGTAGAATCGCGGTAGAAGTTTGTCATAATCCGGCAGTAGTTTCTACTGGAGAAATAGTTGGGGATTCACCAGAATGGAGCATATTTCCTAATCCAGCTGATAATGTGCTGCGATTCGAGCGAATGGTTTATGATGGGAGTACGTATTTGATACGTGTATTCGACGCTGCTGGTCAGGAAATGGCTAGTAATGTATCATCTGATTCTGCTATAGCACTAGATATTCGGTCATGGCCCTTGGGCGTTTATGCTTATTCAATTATTCGTAAAGATGGTAATGCCGTACCGGTAAGCGGACGTTTTATAAAAAGGTAGGGCCGAGGGGCCTTTGATCAAGTAACAAGCACTTCAGATGTTTGAGGGGTTAAATCTAAGGTAACTCGCAGGATGTATCCCAGTGGTTGGGACCGTTATGCGGTTTTGCTATTGGTGTTGTTATATTATGATACAAATAAAAAGCCGACCCCTGATGTCAGGAGTCGGCCAGCCTTTATCCGGCTTATATCATTTATCCGTTCCGGTTATCCCAGTTGGTTTCTGATGTTCTTCTGGCTACTTTGGTAAAGATATTACCTCCATCTCGTAGGTCAACGTAGTTGCCATTTAATCGGTTAGTCCGGCGTAAATCTATCCAGCGGTGCCCGGTTTCAGCCCACAGGCTGTAGCGGCGTTGGAATAGTATTTCATCCATTAAGCTATCCTGATCGGTTGCTCCAGTATAATCCCCTACGCCCCAAGTGTTACGAACGATATTGATTGCATCAACTGCATTGCCGGCATTGCCACTAAGTGCGCTGGCTTCGGCATAGATCAAAATAAGTTCTTCATTACGAATAAAGGGAATAGAGGTGGTATTGGTTGCCCAACGGGCATCCTGATATACACCTGGAATCTGGTTGCCATCGGCATCCGTGATACCTGAATTTTGGACCGGATTGTTTACGCGCTCAGCAAACTTTGCCAGACGACCATCACCTGGCAGTGCATCTTCGATTAATGCTGGGTGTGCGATCAGAATGGTATTGGTTGGCTGATCAAATGGATAGAATAGAGGATTGTTAACATCTGGTGCCTCACCATAAACGTGAGCAGGGCCAATCTGCATTTTATCCGCAGAGGCAGCATTCACATTTAAATCGATAAAAGAAGCATTTAATGCTGTTAGTGCCCCCTGGTTGTCGCCTGCATACAAAGCTAACCGAGCAGCAATGGCACGGTTTACCTGTTGCATACCTGCAGGTGTATCAAAGCCTGCAAATCCTGAACTCAAGGTAAAAGAAAAGCTTGAACCTGCATTACCCAGATCGGTATTGGCATCATCCAATAGGTTTCTAATAGCAGCAAGGGCGTCAGCAAAATCCAGGAATGGACCCGGGTTAAGTGGTTCATCTACATCAAAACGGATACCATTATCAAATTGCTGCATTAAAGGCCAAATGTATTGGTAAGCCTTGATGGTTTTTGCAAAACCAGCAATACCATTCAGGTCTTGCCCCGAAAGGATGGATGAATTTTCAGCAGATTGAATCAAGGTGTTAGCTTGACGAATAGCTCCGTAAGGCGTTGTGTATGTTCCTGCTGAAGCAAAAAAGTCAGGATACGTTTCCGTAATATTGGTACCCAACCAGTCCTGCTGGAAACGAGGGTCGGAACCAAAGTAAGCCCATACTTCGCGGCCGAAAGAGCCGAACAATTGGGTTGCATTAGTGAAATAACCACGGTGGCTAGCTTCCAGACCCGTAACGAGCGACTGAAGTTCTGACTGAGTGGCATCGTTTAAAACACCATCGAGTGATGGGTTGTTTGGATCAATAACTTCCTCAATTTCACAAGCTGTGAACAGCGTAAAGCTTGCGAAAAGGGCTATTGCCATTATTTTATTAATATATCGCATTATAGCTGATTTTCAGATTAATGATTTAGTTACACTTTCCGGGTTCCTTAAAAATCCATTTTTACGTGGAAGAAGAAACGACGTGAGCTTGGGAATGGCGTTACTTCAATGTTACCTGAAATAGGCTGAGCACCAAAGTTAGATACTTCAGGGTCATAACTTCCATAATCAGTCCAAAGGAGCATATTATTAACAGAAACACCAATTTTAAGACGTTCTACCAGAGAAGGTAACAAAGCCTGTGGGAAAGTATAGTACAGACCCAATTCACGAAGCTTGATGTAATCTGTAGGCTGAATATAAACCCCAGTATTACCACCTGACCATTCAATTACTCTGGATGTACCTTTTCCTATGCCATCGCCATCGGGATCTTCATCCCAGCCGGGAGTCGTACCTCCTAAATCCCATAACAGGGCAGAAAGGTTGATGGCTTCTCCTCCATTTTGGTAGTGGAAAAGGAAGTTCAAGTCAAAATTCTTCAGGAAATTAACTTGGTTGAACCAAGTTAGAGTAAAGTCAGGTTGACGGTCACCATACACAGTTAGTCCACCTGGAATATTGGTTCCTGCAGGGTTACCAACAATAGTTGTTGGAGAGTATCCTTCTGCGATCAAATAGGTACCCAGTGAGTTACCGAAGCCACCAACAGTACGTGTTGGAATGTCAAGGCGTGTGATTTCACTTTCATTGGTCCACCACATAACTTTGGAATACCAGTCGATTTTATCTGTGCGAATTGGGGTGAAGCCCAACGCAAGCTCAATACCTTTGTTCGTAAGGTCAGCTGCATTTGTAGCAATGGCACCCACACCTACGGATCCTGCTGGTGTCAAGTCCAGAATAAGGTCGCGCACTTCTTTGTTATAGAAGCTTGCTTCGAAGGTCACTCGATTATCGAATAAGGCCATATCCACACCAAATTCTAGCTCAGAAGCAGTCTCAGGCTCGAGGTTAGGGTCAATGGATCGTGCACTAACGACAGAACCAATATTACCACCAATAAGCTGAGAATTCAAGCTTTCAAATGTTTGACCAAATACAGGCAAACCTCCGGTTTCACCATAAGCGGCACGCAGCTTGAACTGGCTGATGGCATCAATGTTCCAGAAGTCGAAATTACTTAGGTTAGCAGCCAAAGAAGCTTTGGGGAATGCATAGTATTTCTGTTGGTCACGGTTGAGGGTAGAACGATCAAAACGAACCCCCAAAGAAGCGATCAATTTATCGTCCCAGTTGAAGTCCTGCTGTGCAACCCAACCCAAATCCGTTACCGTTTGGTTGGTTTGCTCTTGGGTACTTACGACCTGTGCCCACTCCAGATTGTTCTGGCCTAATAATAAGCCACGGCCACGAGCTAGTAGGAATTCTGAATCCTGATCTAGTCGGACACCCCCAACGGTAGTGTTAGAAACGATGTTACCCCCAATGGTTGTGTTGTAGGTCAAAAAGGCCTGTAAGTTGGTATTGAAAATATCCTGACGTCCCCACATGACATCACCAGGGTTGGCCTGAGCACGTTGGTGCTGAAGGATTTCTGGGAAGTATACTTGCGAGTTACCACTTAGATAATCTACACCACCGTTGACCTTAAACTTCAAGAATGAATTGCTGTTTTGCAGTAGGTCAATGTCTAAATTAAATGCAGTTATAAAACGATCTACATTCTGTTGGTTGACACCTAAATCACGAATGGCAACCGGGTTGTCATTAAAGTAGGGATTGTCCGGATAGTTGCCAGCTTCGTCGGGGAAGAGATTGGCATACGTTGGTGTATACGCAATATTGTAGCCTAAACTACCTCCAGTATTGTTCTGGTTACCCGTAAAACCACGATCAGACTTTGAGTTCACATAGTTAGAATTCAAAGATAATCGGATGAAGTCATTGAGCTTGTGATCGATATTAGCTCGGATGGAGTATCGATCAAACCCAGTGTTTTGAATAATACCATCTTCACTTTGAACACCACCTGACACATAAAACTGTGTTTTTTGGTTACCACCACTTACGCGTAGATTCGTATTGGATAACAGTGGCGTCTCACCGTAGAAGTACTCTTCCCAATCCGTTACACGACCTTCGTTTTGTGCTGCACGCAGAGCGTCCAACTGAGGGCCTGCTGCAGTAGCACCAAAGAAACTGTTGATTTTAGCTTCGTCCCAATCATCAAAACCGACAAAGTTTTGGCCTTTGGCGAAACCAATATCCTGGGAAAGGCTTACTTTAGTACGTCCAGCTTGTCCTTTTTTGGTCGTAATAATAATTACCCCTGCATTGGCTCGCGTACCATAGATTGCTGCTGCCGAAGGTCCTTTGAGTACTTCAATATTCGCAATATCATCAGGGTTAAGGTCAGCAATACGGTTAGCTCCATCGTCCTGAGTAGCTGCTGAGGCTCCACCGCTTGCACCGTTAACCTGAGTACGACCGGTCCGAATGGTAGAGTTGTCAACATAAACACCGTCCACGATGTACAGTGGCTGTGAAGAACCAGCACCCAAAGTAGAAATACCCCGGAGTTGCATATTGATACCTCCTCCAGGCGCACCTGAGTTGGATTGCATCAAGACACCCGGTACTTTTCCATAGAGTGCATTGTCTAAAGTTTGAGCAGTAGTGTTTTCGGTAAGTTCATCTCCGGAAACCGTAGCTACCGAGATACCTGAATTCGAGCGTTTCACGCCGGAAGCAAGACCTGTGACAACTACTTCGTCAAGTTTTGCAAAGTCTTCCTCCATAGTGACAGTTACTGTACTGTTTGCTTGTGTTACTTCTACTTCTACGGTTTTGTAGCCGGTGTAAGATAACATTAGCATAGCGGAAGAACCTTCCTGAATGGGCAGCTCA
Source organism: Saprospiraceae bacterium (assembly GCA_013214265.1). GTDB lineage: Bacteria > Bacteroidota > Bacteroidia > Chitinophagales > Saprospiraceae > DT-110. Next base: position 5,259 of record JABSSK010000082.1, read on the forward strand.
AAGTTACCGTCAAGGTCGGTTGCTGTACCGGATGTGGTGCCTTTTAAAATAATAGATACCCCGATAAGGGCTTCACCATTTGCATCCTGAACGGATCCTTTTGCGGTAAACTGAGCCAGAGCTGCTGTGGACATCGCGCAGATGGCCAAAAGCACTAAGACAGTTTGCTTGAAAAAATGTCTCATACGCTAGTGAGTTTGATTTAATAATGATCAAATATGGAAATATCTGTTTTTCTCAACCTGGTGTTTGAGTTTATAGTGTGATACAGATCGCTAAAAGTTAGTTCAGTTTGAATAAGAATTTGCTAGAAAGGAAAATATAAAATGTACTTTGATTCGTTCAGGGATTGTTTATTTTGATCTTGTTTAAGGCAACCAAATTTAGGAAAAAAACGTATTCGTACTCTTTTTTGCGGCCTCAAAATATTTTTTTCCGACTAAATCATGAAATATGACGATGAAAATAATTCTACCAATCAGCCGATTTTTGGGCTTTTTATACTGTTAATCAGGATGTTACGACGAATATTTTAACATAGAATTGTAAATTGTAAAAAAAGCGTAATATGGAGAAATGCTTAATTACATACTCCTGTGCGATTGAAAAAGGGGAAACGCTGTTGTGTTTCCCCTTTTTGAGATATTAGAGTTTGCCCGAGAACCGGGTAGGATCTGATTCGTACATCATCTGGTAAATGGACTGAAATACGTCTTCCGGATTGGGTTTGCTGAAATAGTCACCATCGGACCCATAGGGTGGTCGATGTGCTCTTGCTGTCAGCGTTAAGGGAGGAGAATCCAGATATCTATACCCGCCCTGTACTTCAAGTACTTCACGCATCATAAAGGCTGTGGCACCACCAGGAATATCCTCATCCATAAAGATAATGCGGTTAGTCTTCTTGAGGCTTTCCAGAATCCGGTGTTCTAAATCGAAAGGTAGTAAGGATTGTGGGTCGATCAATTCTACTGAAATACCATGTTCTTCGAGTAGTTCTATACCTTCCTGAGCAATGCGAACACAGGAGCCGTAGGTTACTAATGTTACATCACTTCCTGATTGTAAAACTTCAGGAACCCCTAACGGGAGGGTAAAGTCTTCAATATTATCGGGTAATCTCTCTTTTAATCGATAACCGTTCAGGCATTCTACGATAATGGCCGGATCGTCGGATTGCATCATGGTATTGTAGAAACCTGCAGCTTGAACCATATTCCGTGGAACAAGAATATACATTCCACGCAGTGTGCTGAGCATCATACTCATCGGGCTACCAGCATGCCAGATACCCTCTAGGCGGTGACCACGCGTGCGAATAATAGCAGGTGCTTGTTGTTGACCACCTGACCGATAACGCAGGGTAACCAAGTCGTCAGTGAGTGGCTCGAGTCCGTAAATTAGATAGTCCAGATATTGAATTTCAGCAATAGGACGCATACCCCGCATGGCCATACCAAGGGCTTGTCCCATAATAGTCCATTCGCGAATGCCAGTATCGAAAATGCGATTGCTGCCAAATTTTTTCTGTAAGCCAGCAAACCCCTGATTTACATCACCAATTTTACCTACATCTTCTCCAAAGGCGAATAAACGTTCATCACGAGCGAATGCTTTTTCAAAAAATGTGTTAAGAACTTGGTATCCGGCAACTGTTTTTGAATGCGCACTCCATTCCGGAGCAACCACAGGAACTTTTAAAGCTGAGTATTTAGAATCACTATATAAATCTGTATGATAGTGACCTTCCGCAACGGATTTGGTCGCATCAATCCAATCCTTTAATAAGTTAAATGAAGGTTCGGTCATGCCCAATCCAGCGAAATACATACGCTGTGCATTTTGCATAAGCTCACTAATCACAGGGTAAATCAGCTGGTCTATTTCTTTTTTTAGGGCTTTAATCTTTGGTGCACTATTTGGGATGCCCTGATAGATGGTTTTCAATTCAGTCAACCTGTTTTCAGTAGGCTGGGTATAGGCTTTCCAGGCTCGATTTTTGCATTCCTTCACATACTTTCGTGCCCTAAGTTTGATCTCTTTAATTTCTTTTTCGGTAGCTAACCCTTCTGCTAGAATCCACTCTTCCATTTTAACGATACAATCATGGGTTCTTTCCCACTGTAGGCGCTCTTTTGATTTATACCGTTCGTGGGAACCCGAGGTGGAGTGACCTTGCGGCTGAGTCACTTCTGTAATGTGAATTAGTGCAGGGCGATGCGTTTTTCGGGTTTTACGAGTTGATTCATGGTACAAGTGGATCAGGCTGGGGTAATCCCAGGCTTTAGCCACGTAGATGTCGATACCATTGGTGCCTTCCTCGGCTTGGAAGCCTGCAGCCGCCTTGGAAATACTCGCTTTGGTGGTTTGGAATTCTTTGGGCACTGAAATTCCATATCCATCGTCCCATACCGAAATAGAAAGTGGTACTTGAAGTACCCCAGCGGCATTCAGCGTCTCCCAGAAAACCCCTTCAGAGGTGCTGGCATCACCTATAGTACAAAAGACAACTTCATTACCTTGTTTACTAAAAGGTGTTCCTTGGCTTAAGGTATCACTATGGCGATAACGGTTGGATGCAAAAGCCAGCCCCAATGCTCGTGCCATTTGACCACCCGTACAGGAAATGTCAGAGGAGACGTTGATGCGCTCCGTATGGTTTGTCCATTCGCCTGTTTGTGGGTCAATGAAAGGCGTAGCAAAATGGGCATTCATCTGCCGCCCTTTTGAAAATGGATCATTTTCAGAGTCCGCGTATAATTGGGCAAAGAAGTCTTCAACCGTTGATAGCCCCAGCGCAAACATCAGTGTTTGGTCTCGGTAGTAGCCAGAGCGAAAATCTCCTTTTTGGAAAGCACGCGCCATAGCAACTTGAGGTACCTCTTTTCCGTCACCAATAATTCCAAACTTAGCTTTTCCGGTTAATACCTCTCTGCGTGCAAGTAAACTGGCTTCACGGCTGATACAACATAACTCAAAGTCACTAAGAATTGTATCACGACCGAGTGCATCGGGTGAGTCAAGAGTGGCTTCAGCAGTCTGATTGACAATAAGGTTCTCCAACATAGACGATTATGTTATTGTGGTTATTTGGTAGGTGTTGCAACAATGGTTTTAGTTACGGAAATCTCAGCAGGTTAGTGTGGTAAGCCGATATCTCCAAATAAAGTTTTGAAAAACTGTACAATTACAGAAGATTTCAAAACAACTGTTTGTTACTGATCTCCAATTTACAAAAAATTTTGCTACCTCGTACATGAGGTAATACAGGTTTATGTCATTTATAGTTCATTATCAAATACTTAGCACAGAATTTATCTACAATTCCTTATTGTCCAAGAATTTTTCTTCATGACCGGATTTCAAACCATTATTTCTTGATAACGTTGTCTTGTTTAACAACTCATTAAGGAAATACAAAACACAAAACTTTTATTTGGGTCGTTATTCCCTTAATTTTGTTCTTATAATTACTAAACACCAAAACATAGGTTGTAATGAAGAAAGTATTGATGGCCCTAGCGCTGCTGGTTTTTGCAGTATCGGCCTTTGGACAAACGGAACAAGCTAAGGCAGAGGCTTCAGCAAAGAAAGAACAGCAAGAGACCATCGAGGGACCCAAGCTGAAATTCGAAGAAACAACTGTTGATTACGGAGAAATTGAACAGAACGCGGATCCGTATCGCGTATTTAAGTTTACGAATATCGGGAACGCGCCAGCTGTTATCCTGAATTCGAAAGGAAGTTGTGGTTGCACCGTACCAGATGCGCCCAAAGAACCTATCGCTCCGGGTGAGAGCGGTGAAATAAAAGTACGTTACGACACGAAGCGTGTTGGACCTTTTACCAAAACGGTAACGCTGACAACCAATGAAGCCAACCCAACGCGTACTTTAATCATCAAAGGAAAGGTAAATAAGCCGGCTGAAGGGCTACCCAAGAAGAAAGCTTCCATGTTCAACGGAAGTAAAAGCTAAGAACATTCGCTGAATTCCAGTGTTTAAAAACAAAAAGGGCCTTTGCAAAACTTGCAAAAGCCCTCTTTGTTTTGCTGAACAAGAATAAGGTGCATGAGGTTATATACTAAAAAAGCCCTTGCCACAAGAGCAAGGGCCTCTAACCCAAACAAATAAACACAAAAACTACTTTTAATTATTCCAAACTTACATTCTTTTTAGGGACAACACAACTAATCTTTTGTTTTTTTATTAAAAAATAGCCGTATAACATTTGGTAAATTACCGGTTATCGAATTAATTGTATTGTGAAGTGCCTGCATAAAAACGAATTGCTTCCATGGGTATTTTGATCTTACTTTCACCAGCTAAAACGCTGGATTTTACGCCAGCTGATACAATAGTACATACACAGCCCAAACTACTGGATCAAAGTGAAGAACTGGTGCGTGTTTTGCGACAAAAGAAGCAAGGTGATTTAAAAAAACTGATGAAAATCAGTGATAAGCTAGCTGAATTGAACGTCCAGCGTTACCAGCATTTTTCAACGCCCTTTACCCCTGATAATGCAAAACCATCCTTGCTTACCTTCAAAGGCGATGTATACACAGGAATGCAAGCAGATACTTTTTCTGCAGACGAGCTCCAGTACGCCCAACAGCATATTCGCATTTTATCCGGACTATATGGTGTTTTGCGTCCCTTAGATCTCATGCAACCATACCGCTTAGAAATGGGAACCAAGCTAACCACCAATCGTGGGAAAAACCTCTATGAGTTTTGGGAGAATCGGATCACTGAAACCATCAATCAGGATGTTGAGGAAAACAACTTGCATACCATACTAAATCTGGCGTCCAAAGAATACTTTTCAAGCGTAAAACCTGCAGGCCTTTCGCAACAGCTGGTACAAGTTGATTTTAAAGAAGAACGCAACGGCGTGCTTAAAGTCATCTCTTTTAATGCCAAGAAAGCTCGTGGTAATATGGCGCGCCAGATCGTTAAAAATCGATTAGATAATGTAGAAGCCTTAAAAGCCCTAAATGTGGAAGGTTACCTGTTTAGTGATCGTTTGTCTGCACCTGACTACTTGGTGTTTACCAAATAATCAATTGCTTTAAACGTAAAAAGAAAGGCCCATCTAAGGTTAGTCTTTAATTACTATCGCTGTTCGGTAAGGCGCAGATAATCTTTAATGGTTGTTTTAACACAGGATGTCCATTCATCGTCGAGCATTACGTGACTCGTACTATCCCGAATGGACATTGATTTACCAGAGCCCAGCTTCTGATATATATCCATCCACCAGTCTGTCTGGTTGATCGGATCTGGCTTAGGCCAGGAAATGGATAAAGAATCTTCCGTTGTAGATAACGCAGTTAGCGATAATGATGATTCGTAAGATAGCATAAGATAAGCCTGATCATTCAACCAATCACTGGCAATATAAGGTATGAACATAGCTTGTTTTAACTTGTCGCATCGATTAAGCGTATAAGACGTAATCCTGGTTCCTGATTGCTCTGTTGATTGATAAAAGCCACTGCGCACATTCTTGAAAAAAAGCAATGATGGAGGTGTAGTGCGGTATTTGCTTTCCGAATCACCCTTTTCATCAACCACAGGAGGTTGTTGTAATTGACAACTAACTATAAGGATACTTAAAAAGAGAAACCATGTATATTTCATATGTCGATCACAACAATACGGACAGGGTATAGTTGTCAGAATAGTATCATCCAGATGTCCTATTTCGATTTTTTTGATAGACTGGTCTAATATTGAAGCTACACCGCTAATTATTCATATATTATATATGGTATTCAGTGGTAAAATAATTAATGTACACATGGCGTTCGACCAAGTTGGTATTGGGTTATGTGCAGTTGATCCATTGTAGTAGAATCAAAATGCTCAAGCCATGCAAATATTGGTCGTACTGGTCTAACCATTTAAAGAAGAAAGTGGGAAAGCGACCAACTACAGGTGGGTAAAATGCATCCTACTAGATAGAAGTTGTTAAAAGGGGAAAATCCAATGGCTAGAGAAGGATGAGGTTTAATCCGCTTGATACGGTTTGTTTCCTTTTAATCTTAGAAATGTATATATGGTGTCCGTACGAGTTGACGTTTAAGATTCAGAGTAGTATATTTTACATTAAGCATAATTGAGTTCGTGCCATGAACGAAAAAGCATACAAAGAGGCTCGGAAAAGAGTCAAGAAAAAAAAGGACTTTTATGAGCACTTTACGACTTACGTCGTAATGAGTGTTTTTTTCCTTTTATTGAATTTGGTAACTGCACCTGGCCAATGGTGGTTTTACTGGCCTATTTTGGGTTGGGGTTTTGGGGTGGTTTTTCATTATTTGGATGTTTTTGGTATACCTGGATTGGGAACGCTCTCTCGCGACTGGGAAGAGCGTGCGATGGAAGAAGAGATTAAAAAAATAGAGGGTAAGAGAAATGGGCTGTATGCATCGGATGATTATGAAGAGTTAACATTAAAAGAGCTGCCACGCCAGAAAAGATCAAGGTGGTCAGATGATGAGTTGGTTTAACTTATGGATGTTATATGTAAAGGACACTATTGAAGTTTTATGTGCTTAAGAAAGCCTTTTGCTTTCGGATACGCAGTTATTTTATATTTTTGCCCGATCAATTTTTTACTCACACATTACAAGAGCTTTGACTGATTCTTTGGTCATTATTCCAACTTACAACGAGCGTGATAACATCAGTCGGATGTTAGAGGCTGTACTGGCATTGGATCATGCTTTCGATATATTAATTGTCGATGATGGTTCACCGGATGGGACGGCTGATATTGTTCGATCTTATCAGCTGCAAAGTCCTACACGTATATATTTGCTGGAACGTTCGGGTAAATTAGGGCTGGGAACTGCCTACATCGCCGGATTTAGATGGGGACTGGAAAAGGGATATCAGTTTATCTGTGAGATGGATGCAGATTTTAGCCATAACCCGACCGATTTATTGCGTCTTCGAACGGCTTGCATAAATGACCATGCAGACATCGCAGTTGGCTCTCGTTACACGAAAGGAGGTAAGGTTGTGAATTGGCCCTTTGATCGGATCTTTCTCTCCTACGGGGCATCTCTTTATGTACGTATTATTACCGGTATGCCGGTAAAGGACCCAACAGCAGGTTTTGTTTGTTACCGACGGGAGGTGCTGGAAAAGATTGATTTAGATAAGATTCGCTTTATTGGTTATGCTTTCCAGATTGAAATGAAATTTGCTTCCCGCCAATTAGGTTTTCGTATTACAGAAGTACCTATCACTTTTATCGATCGGGTAGAGGGCGTTTCCAAGATGTCTTCTAATATCATAAAAGAAGCCGTAATTGGGGTTCTTCGTATGCGGTGGAAGGGTTTTTTCCATTCTTACCGTTAAGGGGTGTTTTGATCATTATTTAATGATCAACCCCATATGATACTTTTCTTATTTCTCAACACCAAGTTTGTTTGCCTACTTTTCTTTCCTGTTACCCGCTCGGGGCATCGTGTGGAAAAATGTACTTTTTTTACCTGAATTTATGATCTGGTGGGAAATTATGTTCATTCTTTTCCCAAAAATGAAATCATATTAATTATATAATGAAACTTTATTGCGGATTTTATACTAAAAATTGCTGCTAGCCACCGTAGGGAGGTCTTTTTTTTCATAAAAAGTGGGTAAAAGTGGTAAAGTGTGTTAAAACCCCTTATTTTTGAACAACACCAGTCTGTGAAGGACAAAGTGTACTTATTATGCAGCAATTGTTAGGAGAATATGAATGTAAGCTGGATGCTAAAGGGCGGATGCGAATGCCCAGTGGCCTCCTGGGTCAGCTTGGAGAAGCTGAGGTGACCACATTTGTTATAAATCGTGGTTTTGAAAAGTGCTTGATGCTGTACCCTGAAGATGTGTGGGATCGCATTACGCAGGAGGTAAATGATTTAAATGTTTACAATAAAAAGAACCGTGCTTTTGTGCGGTACTTTTATCGCGGGGCACAAAAGGTGACCGTGGATAGTGCAGATCGTATTTTGATGCCCAAGCGGTTACAGGAATACGCTGACATTGAAAAGGAGGTGATTTTATCAGCGGTGAATGATCGCATTGAAATTTGGTCCAAGGCGCATTATGATATGCTTATTGATGAGGAGCCTGATGATTTCTCTGATCTGGCTGAAGATGTACTGGGCGGATCCTTTAACCAAACAGATTTGTGATGAGCTATCACTTACCGGTTATGGCTAAGGAGTCCATTGAGGCCCTAGATCTAAATCCAGAAGGCATTTATGTGGATGCTACCTATGGAGGAGGAGGGCACAGTGGGCTGATATTAGATGTGTTGAATGACCAGGGCAGGCTTATTGCTTTCGATCAGGATCCTGATGCGGCCGGCAATGTGGTTCAAGATGAACGACTAATGTTTGTACCGCAGAACTTTCGATTCCTACAGCGTTTTCTGCGTTTGTATGGTGTCAAAAAAGTGGACGGGGTGCTTGCTGATTTGGGTGTTTCTTCTCATCAATTTGATGAGGGGGGTCGAGGGTTTTCGTATCGGTTTGATGCAGAACTGGATATGCGCATGAATCAGAATATGGGTAAAACAGCTGCGGAAGTAGTCAATTCATATTCGGTAAAAGCTTTGCAAAGTGTATTTAGTCGCTACGGAGAAGTACGCAACGCCCGATCACTAGCGCAACAAATTGTTGATGAGAGAGGGATACATCCGATCAAGACCACCCAGGATTTACTGCGGGTGATGGAGTCATGTATTCGGGGTCAAAGGTTGCGGTATTTGTCGCAGGTTTTTCAGGCTTTACGGATCGAAGTAAATGATGAAATGGCTGTTTTGGAGGATTTTCTACCTCAAACCCTGACATGTTTAAAGCCGGGGGGGCGATTGGTGGTGATCTCTTATCATTCTTTGGAGGATCGGCTGGTGAAGAACTTTTTGCGCTCAGGCCATGTGGATGGGCAAATTGAAAAGGATTTCTACGGCCATATATACCGGCCATTCGAGGTTCTTACTAAGAAAGCGATGGTTCCTTCAGAAGGTGAGATCAAAGAAAACCCCAGAGCACGTAGTGCTAAAATGCGCGTTGGGGTTTTAAAAGATATAACAGATGGCAAAGCATAAAGGGAACGGTATTGATTTTGGGTTCTTTTCTTCGGACACGATTCTGAGGAATATTCCTTTTATCCTGTTCTTGGGATTCTTGGCTGTGATATATATAGCCAATACCCACCTTGCTGAGCGTAACATTAGGCAGATTCAGGAATCGAGAAGAGAACTGAAAGAGATGCGATGGTATTTCATGACGTTACAAGCTGAGAATATGTATAAAAGCCGTCGCTCCGAGATGGCAAAAAATGTAAAAGATTTAGGGCTGCAGCCACTTTCGGATAAGCCCAAAAAAATAATCGCCAACAAAAGCGACTAGTATGAACATTAAGAATGAAGTACTCTATCGGGTCTATTTCTTGTTGTTCGGTATTATTATACCGGTTGCGCTGATATTGTTATATCAGACCCTTTTCATTGCCGTATGGGAAGGTGATGAATGGCGAGCAGTTGGTGAAGATAACTACGTAAAATGGAAGGAAGTCGAGGCTGATCGAGGTAATATCTTTGCTGACGACGGCAGTGTTTTGGCTACTTCTATACCTTATTTTGATATTTATTTTGATCCGGTGGCACCAGCTGAGGCTGATTTTACGGCAAACCTGGACTCTCTAGCGTTTTGTTTAGCAACATACATTGATCCTTCCTATACTGTAGGGGGCTATCGCGACCGATTATTACGTTTGCGCCAGGATTCATCGGATCGGCACGTACTCATTAAACGCAGGGTTTCTTACTCTGAGAAACGGACCATCGAAAAATACCCACTTTTTAATCTTGGGCAATACCGAGGAGGGTTTATCGCT
>JABSSK010000083.1 GCA_013214265.1 Saprospiraceae bacterium
CATACATTTTACAATTTCATAATGTAGCGAACGTTAGCTAAAAAATTTATGAAAATTTCGTTAACATATATTTAACACTCTTGTATTTTATTATTCCAACAAACTACTGTATATTTGTATTATAAATTAATAACAACTTATAAATTAATAACAACTTATAAATTAATAACTTATGAAAACTATTAAAACAAACTTACAACTTAGAGCTATGTTAATAGCTGCATGCATCTTAACAGCGTTATTCACTACAATGATTTTAACGCAAGGCTTTAACCAATTTTAATAAATCAACTCTTTAAATTATATATTATGCAAGTTTACACAGAATTAAATTTAACAAATTTCGATTTTTGGTCAGGTGCTAAAAACCACAATTTTACACATAATGAGCTAAAAGAATTGGGATTTCATCTTGATGAATTATACCCTGACGGAATTAGCGAAACCCAAGTAAATGACCTTTTTTGGTTTGAAGAAGAATTTCTTTGTGAGTGTTTAGGTATCGATTTCAACGAATATTTAGAAAGATAAACTAAAAACCACTATAAAAAAAGCTCGTTAAATTAGTTTTTAACGGGCTTGAGGTGGTAAAAAGAGTAGTTAACTTAAATTATAATAATATGGTATCAATACTTTTAAAAATAGGCTTATTAATAGCCTTGTTCGGTCTTGTTTCCTCCATTAAGGAAGTTATAAGAAATCAAAGAGAAATAAAGAGGAATAACAAGAAATAAATAGCCCTGTAATATGGCCCTGTAATATGGCCCTGTAATATGGCCCTGTAATATGGTCCTGTAATACCCTAGGGTGAAAAGTAAACAATAATACCCCAGGGCGAAAAGTAAACAAAAAAACCAATAACCAAAAAGTAAACTAAATTATGAGTACACAAGAAATTAAAATCAACGAGCAAGTTGAACGCATGAAGAAAAATTGGATAGATTTACACGTTCAATTTTTAACGGATCTACAAACACCTTGGATCAATACCCCCGAGGAAAAATCAAATAAAAAAGCATAAACCTTTGGATTTATCCACAAAATTATTAACTTAGCAACAGAAAAATTAAATTAAATTATGCCAAGAGAATTAACCCAACGTCAGAAAGTAATTGAGACGCAGAGAAAGCTCAAATACTTCTTAAAGAATGTTTTCGAGCCTATGCTATTGGATGAAGCCGAAAAATTAATACTCGACCAGGAATTCGGCGATAGGTGGTATCATCAAGACAATAATAATTTCTACATTGCCGTAACGGGAAAGTACTTAAGAGATCAATCGATAGCCAACGGAAAAATAACTAAGTAAATTAATAACTATGAACGAAAAATATAGAGTAGATTGGTACATTGATAACACCTACCAGGTGTTAGATAGAGAAACAGATGAACAACTGCATCAAGGTAGCTTATCAGATTGCGAAGCTTGGATTAGACTGCGAGAAGGTGGTTATTTATAATTGTTTACAAAGTGTATGGGAATAGTACTATTTTTAACAGCATTCATCTTATTAGTTTTAATCGTTTTGATTAAAACTGAGATAAGCTATAGACGAGAAAAGAAAATCCTCCAACGTATGTATGAGGCTGACGAAGTGAACTTTTAATTTAATATAATATGAAAATAACAATAGAAAACATAGAGAAAATAGGCTTTGAAAAACACGGCTTATTTACAAAAGAATCTTTTATTTATCAAAAGGAACTTGGTCAGTCTTACGAAATAAGAATTAAATTTTATACAAAAAGCGTAAAGTCTAATGATGAATATTTTGATTTTAAAAGGAAAGGTGAGTCTCATAATTGGATTAATTACAAGTATAAATTAACAGGTAAATACAATATAGAACTCTTTTCAGGCGATGATTTTGATAAGAGCTATGAATTGCCTTTGAATATAAATAGTATAGGTAGGTTGAAAGAATTTATTACAGCTTTTAATTGTGCCTAACGACTACGGCTATGATTAGTCATTTGAGGGACGAAAATTATTAATTATAGCAGGAAAGTAAAAGAATTAACACCCTAGAGGGAAAAATCAAATAAATTATGAAAATATACTTATTAATCAACGGGAAAAATATGTTCCTAAAGGACTTCGAAAGCAAAGAGGATGCTCAAACGTATTGCACCAACTATTTCGACCATAGCAAGAAAGGCTATATGTTTGAGCTGACTAGACATCACCTAAACAATTTAAAATGGGGTGCAGAGTACTTCAAAAGGTGTTTAGATGTTGAGGAAGTAATGAGGGATATACGATGATAAACGTAGGAGGGAAAAAAGTATACCTACACTTTGATTGGCAGGTGGGAAGTAGGGGCGAAAAATTCCGTCTCTCTTCCACCTTAAGGGGAAATCAAACGAGTTGGATTCCAAGGTCAGGGAAAAAAGTACCGATGAATGATTGGTACTACACCTTCAAGTATGAGAGTGGTGAGATGTTCACCTTCCACGTAGACCCAGTCGGGAAAGTAATTAAGAAATTAGATAACGAAAAAACATTAGAGCTATTCGAATTAGCTGAAGAATTATGACAACAAAAGAGATACTACAGTTTACCAATGATTTTTTTGGTAAGGATATAACTATGTGGAGCAGGAAAAGAAAATACACTGAACCTAGATTTATATTCTTCTATTACGCAAGAAAATATTCTGAGGATAAACCTAGTCTAGAGGATATAGGTATGGAGTGTGGTCCTAGAAATCATTCAACGGTTTTGAATGGTATTAAAAAGTTTCATCAATATTGTGAGACTGATAAAAGGTTTTTACACATGGCATCAGATTACCATAGAGCGTTTAAAGGTGTTGGAGGTGTTGTAAAGCTAAAAATGAATTACGAAAAGCTTACACTAACCTCACGGGTGGAGATTTTAAGTAAGGAGGTAGAAATACTTAAGGGTAAGTTAGCACTTGCTGATACCTCTATTGCGGAGGAAAAAATAAAAGAGTTAGAGAGGAAATTATCTCAGGAAAATCTCAAGAATGAAAGAAAGATTCAATCTCTTAAATCTAATAGTGATATGCTTAAAAGGCATATAAAAAAGCTAGAAGAAAAATTAAAATGGAAGTCCGAGCAATTAGACCTTCAGATATTAAAGAATAAAGGTAAAAAATCATTTCAATTAAATTATGGCAAGTAAATTTCAGCAAAAAAGGATAGAGAATTACGAAAAAAAGGGTTATATTGTACTCAAGACGATACGTTTGAACAAGTCAGGGTTTCCGGATCTGTTCATACTGAAACCAGGAGGGGAGATATTCTTCGAAGAAATAAAGGAAGGAAAAGACACCTTAAAGCAGCTTCAAAAGTATCGAATAGATCAATTGAACAACATGGGATTTGATGCCTGTTGTGTTCACGATAAAGACGGAGTAATATACCCCAAGGGAAAAATTAAATAAATTAAAACAACAACTAATGAAAAAATTAACAGCAATCTTATTATGTGGAGTCATGCTTAGTAGCTGCTCTATAACGAATATCAAGCAACGGAAAAAGCAAAGACGAAACATGACTACTCAACAGTGGAAGAGAGAGAGTTTTAAAACCAAGACAATATTTGGTGTATTAGCCATAACAGCTATTGTTATTGTGGCTTCTGAGTATAATGATTAATGGAAGAGGCTAAGGTTAGTAGCCTTAATTACTAACCATTAATTTATAGCAAGACCTTGCGAGGCTATTAACTTTAGCCATTGTTAGGCAACGTTTATTATGAATAGGATAATTAAAATGTTAAAAGAAATGAAAGCAAAAGAAGAGCAGAATTTCATTAAAAACTCTTTAATTAAAAGAGCATCTGTTACAATGGATGTTCCTGATGTAGATACGGACTTAGAAAGAATAGCGGAATTAAATGAAGCAATTAGTGTATTGAATAATCACTCAATGCAAAAACCCTGTAAAGCTGACTAATGTTGCCTAACGGTTAGTATAAAAATATGTGCTTAGCATTGGTTTTATACCTTGTTATGCGCTTTTAATTGATTTAAAAATGGAAAACATTAGAAAAAAAGTTTACAACTTTAAGACAAAGAACAAAGAAGGTTTTGTTCAAAGTGAAATAGATACTTTATTAAAAGACTACCCAAACATTAATATAGACAAGTTTAACAGCGCATTAAGAGGCATTACTTGCATGATGATAAATGACGAAACAGTAATATACCATTGTGACATTTATAAGGCTTTGCGCTGTGGGACTGAAAATAGAAACCTTCGTGTTTGGGAGTGGGACTGATTCCGCACAACGTTGATGAATATGGTGTGTAGCTACCCGAAAAGAGCTACTAAGTTTTATAATCAATAAAAATAGTAACGAAATGAAAGAAAAAAGACTTAAAATTTTAGACAGGCTAAGTAAAGGCGAAATAACTTCTGAGCAAGCAGATAAAGAGTTATTGTTTTTATTTAGTGTTAGCATTAGTAGCGAATTTATAGAAGCTAACGATAATTTTACTGCTATTGCGGATTATGTAGAAAGCATCTGGCAAATGGGCGGATTGAGCAATACTATGTATGAGGATTATGCCCGACAATGCTTTATAGAATGGTTTAAAGAGCAAGAGCGTAGCTATTAATGCTAACGAACGAGTGTAAGGACAGTTAAATTTTATGATATGAAAAATGTAATAGAAGAAACAACAAGATTAATGCTTAACGGCACATTACCAAAGGAAGAAGCTGATAAAATTTTATTGGCTTTACACAATGTTGTGCGCTGTGCTTCTTGTGATAATAATGATGATTTAAGAACAAAACAAAATAAATAAACAATGAACAAAATAATAAAAAAACTTAAAGAGTACTTTGGGTTATTACTAATAATATTAGGTATCTTATCTATATTTTATCCAGCAGTATATTGGTTTATGAACGATGATCTAACAAAGATGCAAGTATTTAAAGACGTTTGGTATGTATTACCATTATCTGTTTTTTTATTAGCATCAGGAAATTATTTAGCAGATACAGACCTTTTATAAATTTTATACGTTGTTATGTGCTTTTTTAATTGCATCATAACGGGTTACTTGTATGGTTAGTAGCGTTGATTTAGAACGAAAACCATTAAATAAACGCTATATTAGACTTATAAACAAAACAATATAAACAAACCAAAATAAAGCTATTAATTATACAAATTGTTAGCATTAGTTACTTATTATGGATTTACAAGACTTTAAAAACAAAATAGACAACAGAGAACTTTGGGGTTATAACAACAAAGAAAATTGGGAATTAGCTTATAAATGGTGTGATAAACGAAACTATAATTTAGAAGAAGCTATTAAGTGGAGTTTTGATTGTGGTTTTAAATTAGATTTTGACGGTAATTTACTTTCTGTTTTTAGTAGGTTTTACCCACCACATAAATCGCACGAAGATTATGGAAAATGGCACGGAAGCGTTACATTTCATTTGTTAGGTGATGAAATACATAAAGAAGAAATTGAAGCTAATACACTTGATGAAATAGCAGACTTTACAGAAAATTACGTTAAAAGTAAAATTGAAGAATTAAAACCAATTATTAAGGGTTGCTTCAATTAATGCTAACGGTTAATATAAAAAATGAAAATATGAAATATTTATTGTTTTTATATGGTGTTATGCACCGTTAATTTTAGAAATACAAATGGAAGATATAAAAAAACAAAGATTAAAAGATGGTGATATAATAGATATACACCAAACTGTAAATGGTCAAAGGTATTTTGTGGTGCTACAAAAAAGACCTTTAGATATTAGATATGGGTATGACTTAACAAGAAAGTATGAGTACGACCAAAAAGACTTGTTAGCACCATCAAAACCAACTTACGAAGTAGATTGGGAAATAATAGGTAGTATCTATGATAATATACCTAATGGTGCATAACGCTCTGGGTATGGAGTCGGTTTTTTACGGATTTGAAAACGAATGATTATGATTGAAAAGATAAGAGAAATATTAAAAGGCATTGATAAAGATATTTCCCAAGATAACGATGGTTGGTGGGAAACTTCAACGGGCGCTGAATTTGGAGCAAAGAAGCTGAAAGAGATAGAATCTTTAGTAAAAAACTGCTCTATACCTGATGTTGTGGAGAGTTGCGAAGGTTGTAACATACAGCATATAGATAATCATAGCGATAGAATGATTTGCGTTAAATGTGATAAGAGATTTTAATTCTCTACAACAACCCGCTAAACACACAAAAAGTCCGACTTTTATGCTTAGATACACCGAAAAAGTTACGATTAAGGTTTCTAAAAAACAGAAGCAAACACTTGATAAATTAAGATCAAGGAATATAAAAGTAGCTCAATTTATACGTGATGCCATAAAAGAAAAGATTAATCGTGAAGCTGAAGAATTAAAACCTAAACCCAAGAAAATTAAATGCCCATTTTAAGGAATATAATCTTATATGCTTATAAATGGATATAAAACATAAACCTATAGACTTATAAAATGACAAGAGAAGAAATTAAAAAAGAAATCGATGATGAGGTTATATCGGTACTGAAGAACCTCGAAAGAAGGATAACTGAGGATATAATAAACGATCCTAAAGCAATTGAATTTGATAAACTATCCGTAGCAGAGCTTTCACAAATATCCTACGAGAACGGTGTTCTTGTGGGTTTAATGAAAGCTCTTCACTACATCAAGGACGAGGAAATTATCACCTTAGAGTCCTTCTCGATCGAGGATTAGACCGAGAAACAATACCAGGTTGGTGCTGTCGCTTAAAGACTGTAGACGTATAGTTCTTTTTCTTCAGCACCTGTCTATATATCTTCTCCTCAATACCTCCCTCTGAGAAGATCCAATACACATCATTATTCAATCTATCCATCGTAGTAAGTCTATCCCTTGACTGCCAATAATTCTTAGAGGAAAAATCAATATTGTAATACACGATACAGTCACCTTCCTTCAGGCTGATTCCCTCACTACCACTTACTATCTGTAGAGCGATATGTTTATCTGTACCATTGAACTCATCTAATGTATTGGTAAGGCTGTCGCCGAAAACTTTCTTAAGCATATCCCACTCAGCACGAAACTTATAGAATATACCCAGTTTCTTACCCTTGAAGTGGTCCTTAATAAATTGTGCCTTGGTATAGTCAAACAATTTAGCAGTGCCATCTTCACACAGTACTGTTCCTGAATAAATCTGGTGTAGTTTCTGCATCATCTTAACTGCTGTATCAGCAACTATCTCCTTACCGTCCTGAGACACCAATATCTTGTCTCTCTGAAGCTTTTTAGCCATCTTGTATGTAGTAGCATCCATTGGCACAAAAAGTGTCGTCTCACGCACCTCTGAGCTAAATCCTGCATCCTTTTGAGTAAATGTGATAAGGTATTTGTCAATAATTGGTTTTATGAGCTTGTATTTAGCTGATGAGTAGTCATTCACTACAGCATACCCTAATCGTCTTTGTTTTACAGTTACATAGGTCTTAGCCCACTTATAGAAGGTTGTCTCTTCAAATGGCGTGTTGTCAGAAACCCAAAACTGATGAAATATCTGAGAGTATGACTCTGGATGAGGTGTACCCGAAAGGAAAATCATTGGTAGCTTTGACCAATTCTGCTTTATAAGCTTGGTAACCTTGTTAGGCTTAGGGAATGCGCCATTACGGTGATGCTCGTCACTAATAACAAAATCGATGTCCTTATCTAACACCTTGTGTGCTGACTCGTTGTTAATAATAGTTATCTTGTAAGAAGGGTTCAGCAGGTTATAGTCGTTCTCAATAGAAGGAATAGCACGCTTCTTCGTAAGGAAGAGAACGTGCTTTGCTTTGTATTGATTAGCTATATGCAAAGAGGTGAGCGTCTTACCCGTTCTCACCTCCATTGCTAAATACAGAATCTTTAATTCATTTAATACTTTTACACCTTTGTTACCTATTTTTACCTGGTAGTCTCTGAGTTTAAATTCTGACATATTATTTATTATTCCTCACCTCTCCAAGGTGAATTTTTGTTAAGTCTTAATATATTAACGTATACGTGTCTCAATACTTTCTGAGAGAAGTCAAACTTCTTCTTATTTGCGTGGAACCTAGCTCTTCGTCTACGAACCGATAATTCCTCGTCACGATCTCTCCTGTTTATTACATTACAGAAGTTCTCAATATCCTTTGTTATGTATTTTCTTGTTACCATTAGAATAAACTTCCTTGCATATTTATTTCACCTTCGGTTTCATTTCTTTTTTCTAAGTCGTTTATACCGCAGAAACCGTTACAGTCGACCAATGGTTTAGGCTCTCTACCTTTCATTTGAGAAATATCTTTAATGTGTGGATAATTTGGGTTATGTCTTAAAAAAACAAACTGTAATTCTTTATTACCTGTTTCTTTAACTAATTTTTTAGCCTCATTAGATTGATCCTTAAGCATTGTTACTGGTTTTCCTTTCATTGATGTTAATTCAAACTCTACATCTGCCATTCGGTTAAACTTCTCAGGGAAATCCCTAGCCATCTTTTGCCAGTACCCAATACCTCCTTGGACACAACCCGTCTGTAGGCAGTTGTTATTCATAAATCCATATTGATAAGCTCTTGGAACATTTATCCCTGCATCTTGAACTATATTAATACAATCTTTTTTAGATAGCCCGAACATCATTAAAGGATATATTGGATTTATATGAGGGTAGTTTAGAGTCATCGACTTAGCTCTTATATGCTCATCCATTTCAAATCCGAAAACTTGATAAGACCATTCGTTATTTTTTTCCCATTGCTCTCTAACTAACCTTTTCATTTCAGAACTACATACAGCTCCTTTTGCATTGTTTAAAGCTTTATACCTGTACCAAACTTCAGGTACAGAATTATGCTTATTACTTGAAATTGTTTCAATCTCTATATCATACCATTTCTCACAATCTTTCATGAATCTGTAAGTATCTTCATCTTCATTTTTTGTGTCAATAAATATTACTCTAACGTTTTCTTTTCCGTAAATATCTATTGCTTTTTTTATTGCGACTGTACTGGTTATTCCACCAGACCACCATCCTATTACTTTTTTCATAAATTTTCAACTATTTGATATTCTATTATATTTTCTTCTTTACGCATCTTTAAATATTTTTTAGCATCTTCCATGCTTCCAAATGATACGTTACGTTCTGAAGAAAACCCTAATAAGTCTAATTCCAATTCTCTCCAATACTTCCGGCCTCCAAACAATCCAAAAAACCATTCTTTTGTATAGTATTGTGGGTAATATCTCTTTCCTAAATAACATTCGTTCTTAATTTCTACTCTATATTTCATAATTTAAAAATCTATATCATTATTTATTTCTACTTTTTTATCCTCATTCTTTATACCTGTAAGCATAAACTTCCTAGTTCCATCTGTAGTAGAGTAGTCTCTATCCCATTTCTTGTAAGAGATATACATTCCAACCCATCTACTAAACCAAGCTACTGTCATTCCTTTTCTATGCTCTCGGTGTCCATCATGGTAGATATTCATAATATCCTTAGCTTGATACCATTTGCTTTCCTGCCATAAGAACTCGTTCTCACAGAAATTATAGAAATCTTCAGATGTATTAGCGATTAACTTCTTAGTCATACCTGTCTTAAGTGGTATTCTAATTAGTCCATTATTCAGATACTTCTGTATGTTTCGTACCATGTAAGTGAAGAACTTATTCCAGTCGTTGTCATCCCATTCAGGTGAAAAGAAAAGCTTTCCAAACTCATCGACAGGCTTGTACTTTGAGTTGTAGTGTCTATGCAGCTCGAACTCAAGTTTTCTGTCCTCGTGGGAGTCTCCAACACCTGAGAGTATGTAATTCGAGGTGAAGAGTATCTTTGGTGAGTACTCGTAAGGAATAACAATTGGTTGCTGAAACTTCTTCTTAAGAGTAAGATCGCCAGTAATGATACTAAACAAAGACTCAAACTTAAAACTTCTCTCCATGTCATCAAATACGATAACAGAGGTATCGAGATTAACAGTGTCGTAAGGGAAATTACCCTTATTATCAAATTCCTTTCCATTTAATGTAACTAATGTTCTTATTTCAGATATTGCCTTACTTATAAGTGTCTTACCAGTACGACCTGAAGGATTATCTTCTAATGTCTCGTCGTAGTATATTACAGATACACCTTCATTCTGTTTCTTGTAAGAGTTAAGCAGGTAGCCAATAGAGCATTCAAGTGCCTTTAGCCTATTCTCATCATTAGCAGATACATTGCTAATAAACTTAGCGAAGTCACTCTCATCGTCATTCATACTAAAAGACCGTTTGTTAATGCTATTCTGCCATACAAAACCATCAAGGTCAGCATACTCTATATAAGATACGTTATCTTTCTCTACTTTTACCACCTTGTTCTTAAAGAACAGGTAAGAGCAGTCGGCAGTATCTTTTAGCATTGTAAGTTCCTTGGTGTCTAGCATATTTAGGTAGTTCTCACTAAACTTGTTAGTGGTCCTCGCATAGTAGTTATACACATCAATGTCTACATCGATAACGTAATTCAGTATGAAATCCTTAATATTGGTTTCATTTACTTCATTGATTACATTATTGTATACCTTTACAAAGGTGAACTCTTTATCATTAAGCTGTACCTTATAGAATCCTCTATTCTCTAAGAATAGTTTGAACTTATAGTCATTAGTACTAATCTTGCCATTCTTATCGATGTTCCAAAATACAAGGTAATCTTCATCAAAGTCATAGTCTATCACATCCTCTATGTCATCATCTCCAACGCCCTCTCTTTTTAGCGACCTCTCTACAGCCTTAGCACCTTTCTGCTTAAGCAGTCTCTCTGTAGAGCGCACTTTCTTATCATCGATAACTGTAAGGGTGTTATGCTCGGCAGTATTTTTGTATGCGCTATCGGCTATGGTTTGTAACTCTGTTTCCTTAAGTCCTGAAGAGTACTGCATCCTAAATAACCTCATACACTCTTCCTTACTAGCACCTGCTCTATTTAGTGCTGAAGCTAACTTGAATAGGTTGTTGTTTCTCTCCCCAGCATTAAGGGTAAACTTCTTATTAAACCAATTTAGGATATAATCTACCTTAGCATTAGTGTCAGTTACTTGAAAATACTCAGGGAAACTATTCTTTATTGTAGTCTCTGAATAGTCCTTCTTTAGTTCCCAAACTTTAGCATCGTGGTTTATAAACAGTTCGGGGTCGTAGGACTCGTAGCATACTCTAGCAATATCTTTCGTCTTAGCATCTAGGCTAGAGTCAAACGTCTCACACATAGCTTCATAATACTTCTTATGGTCTTGTATATTTTGAGGTATCTTGAATATAGCCTTTACACCATTTCCTGAAGGAGATATGAATGCAGAGTATATGTACTCATTATCTGCTAGGGAATCACGTAGCACATCGGGTTCGTCTACGTCATCAAAATCAAGACAAGCAAATCCTGAATGTTCTACGCAATTCTTAGCAGCCCGTCTAGAGAACTTACCGCTAAAGCAAATGGATCTTAGAGACTGTTTTAGTTTATTTCTAGTCTCTTTATTTTCTTCAGACCTAATTGCTTGTATCTTATCTTTATTGACTCCTGACTTAATATCATCAAGCACATCGTCAATCTCTCGGTAGAAAGGATTTTCTACTTCTTTAATGTTGTTGAATACTGTAATCATTAGTATCTCTGTTCTGGATAGCCTAGATTACCTCTTCTTTTTATAATTTGCTGAACGTGTAGCATCTCCCCTACAAATCTATACAGCCCGTCAAAATCTAATGATATTGATTTCTCTTCACCCTCTGCATCATCAATTGTAATTGTAACGCAAAGGTTTTCTAAATCCTCTTGTACGTACAGTTCGTTAAAACCGTCTCTTCCCATAATTCTATGAGTCATATTCATAATTTATAATTGTTTTTAATTAAGTGTGCAATATAAGCCAATATAAATTAAAATCAAAACAATACTAAAAATAAAAAAAACGATACGGTAAGAATACGGCAAAACCCGCGCCAATACAGTAATACAGCATTTTTTTGAAAATTGGTATATGCATACTTTTTTCACCCTTTTTAAATTATATATTATATATAGAGAGCTTTTTACTGTTTTACTATTTTTACTGTTTTGACATAAAAAACCCCCTTGAATTTAATCAAGAGGGTCAAAAACTAGAAAAACAAATTCTACAGGGTCATCACTCCTGCAATTCTTGAATGTATTGTGGGAGAAGATAATAAGTTTTCCACCTAAGAAAATGATACACCTTTTTTCCTTTTATATAAAAAACTAATCCACTAGAACTTAGTTTCCATTCATCACAAGTTACATGGTACTCCGCATTGCTATCATCTATTACTATATACTTTTTTATACTCATTTTTTTCTATTTTAAAAGTCAAGGTCATCATTGTCATCTGCCATAGCAGGTTCTGGTTCTGGTGTTGGTTGTTCAACCTGGTCAATCTTACTTTCCTGACCTTTATACCACTCAGCAACTTGCTTATAAGCCTCATCAGCTTGTTTAAACTCGTCAGAGGATAATGTGTCACCAAGTTGAAATGTTGGAACAGTGTACTTGATAGATCCTTTCTTCTTCTTCTCGAAGCTATTTACAACTAGCCAACGGTTCTCAAGTGCATCAGAGCTAACCTTATCCATAAACTCCGAGTAAGATGCAAGTGCAGCACCTTTAAACAGCACACATATAATCTTACCTTCTTCACTAATACAGTAAACACTCTTAGTGAATTTACCTCCCATAGCGTTTACGTCTGCCTTTATATCGTTATAAAGACCACTAGCAATCACCTTACCACCTTTAGCCAACTTCACCGTAATAGGTTGTGAGTTAAGGTAGGTAATGTCATTAGCGTAGATGCTAGATGAATTTGAATCGCTCCACCCTCTAATGGTAGAGAAGTTTTCCAAGAACATAACCTTCATAGGTAATTCCTGTCTTACATTCCAAGGAAGCTCATCAATCTCAGAATCATCATACTGCTTTCTAAATTGCTTGATTTCATCCTCAGTGTAACCTTCGTACTTTTCTTTGTCGAAGTAAGCAAAGACAGGCTTTTTGTGTCCGTCTGACTTAAATTCCAAATAATTAACTGCTGGATTTTTTGGCCCTGAATCGTGGGCGAGAGTTCTTCTACTCATAATTTTAGATTGTTTTAAATTACGATGTGATTGCCGACACCGCATACGGCTCAATTAGGGTGTAAAGATACAATAATAAATGACATATACTAATTGATTTTTCTTATAGTAAACAGATAAACTATAGATAATAAGTATTGTAACTTACCTATATAATTAGTATATTGCGGTCTAATTTAAATTAAATAATTATGAGTTACGTAGTACACCCGTCACCTAGACAACACAACGAGTTTAGTTATGAGAATGGACAAATCACCTACTGGTGGGATGGTTCCGTAAGAGCAGTATACGACATAGACGATGCTGAGATAGAGTATTATGAAGAGCTTACTGAGAAGCAGAAAGACAACATATACTACTTATCAATGTATTTCTTAAAGGAAATAGAGGGTAATTTGTAGGTAATGTGGGGTTAAGATTATGAAATATAAAAAAGGTGTTTATAGAATATTAAGCGAAGCATCATTAGTTGATATTGATGTAATAGTTTTTGATGGAGAAAAATGGTGGTTACCAAGTTGGGAATGTGGACTTGATTTGAATGATTATAACAGCTCTTTTACGATAAATAAAGATTACATAAAAGAATTGTTATGGGAATCGACTAATGTCACATAACGCTAAATGTAAAAAGCGTTTTAATGATTTTTAAATTAAGAATAGTAGCGATATGACACGAGAAAAATATACAATTACAGATTACCTTTGTTTGGGCAGAAACTTTGCAAATATGCTATGGTGGAAGCTATTATTTTTATTTGGTGTTAGGCGTAGTGCTTTGCCTATACCAGATGGAATGTACTGCTATGCGCCCGATATTGAAAAGAATGAAGCACGAAAAGAAGCAGAACCTTACGCATATTACATAAAGCCCTGTAAATACTATAAAACTTTAGGGCGTAGATACAATGGATGCAGTTACTTGGGTGTGATTACTGATGATATGACCTTTGATGACCAATGCAAAATGTGTGGTGAAAATTATGGTGATTTTAACGGTAGTTCTACGGTTGACATAAATACACAGGTAGAAATACTAAAAAAAGTGATTAATAAGCTGATGATAACTTTTGACGATGAAAATGATAGGATGGATTACATCTTAGATATATGCAACGAGTATAGAAAAGAGGCTGAAAAGCATTACCGCTAAACACACAAAATGTATTACAATTATTAAAAAACACTTAGAATATGATTACTATAAAAAAACTTAAAGAAGAGCTAGAAAAATTTAATGATGATGATTTGTGCTTCGCTTATGAGGGAGAAGTTATAGGGTTGATAATACATAACAAAAAATACGGTTATAAGCGAGGAAAGCAAGGTGTTATTTATTGCAGCGAAGGAGATGACGAGGGTAAAGAAACTGAAACAATAGATTAATGAACCACTTTGAGACACAAATTAAATATATGGATCTAATACTACTACCAATAATAATACTAATACTTATTCTGGATGACAGAAGAACCCAAGAGAAGAAAGGTTAGGTTTACAGTAAACTTAACAGAGCAAGAGCAGTTTGCATTCATGCGAAGGGTTAATGCTATTACGGGAGTTGACATGAGTGAATGGAGGGTAATAAAGGATGACAAGGCTCTCTATGATTCAGACCCTATTTACAAGAACATCTGCAAACGGTTAAACCAAGCGGCTAAAGATAAGTCTGACTACCAATGGAAGCACTTAAAAGAATAACCCCCTAGATTTCTCTAAGGGGTTTTTTATTTAGAACAGATGTGTTATTCTACATATTTGACCATGTTTCTTGCTATGTAGGAAACCCTCTACAGCTTTCGGGGAATGGCAAAATCCATTCCTATGATGCCACGAATCAGTTCCAGAGGGTGATCTCAAACTCTCAACCGTAACCCCTATAAAATCCTTAGATGTTTTATGGTGTACATGATGCGTGTAAACATATCTATGCTTAGTG
>JABSSK010000084.1:0-2773 GCA_013214265.1 Saprospiraceae bacterium
TAAAGGTGATACGCTTCACCCACGCTACAGCTTTATCAATGGATTCCTTGTCGCTACTCGCGATGTTAACGACTCCCTTATTATCAACCTCTTCAATATTGATTTGGGTGCCAGTTACTTCCTGAATTTCCTGAATCACTTTACCACCAGGACCGATAACAGCTCCAATAAAGCTTTTCTCAATGATCAACTCCACAATTCTTGGTGCGTGGGGTTTGAGGTCTTCACGTGGTTCCGCAATAGTCTTATTCATTTCATTAAGGATATGCGTACGACCTTCCTTGGCTTGCATAAGTGCTTTTTCCAACTGTTCGTATGGCAGTCCATCAATCTTGATATCCATTTGACAAGCAGTGATACCTTCGAATGTACCTGTCACTTTAAAATCCATATCTCCAAGAGCGTCCTCATCACCGAGAATATCGCTCAAGATGGCAAAACGTTCCCCGTCGGAAATCATACCCATAGCAATACCGGACACTGGAGCTTTAACCTTAATACCGGCATCCATCAGTGCCAGTGTACCTGCACATACAGTAGCCATCGACGAAGAACCGTTGGATTCCAGAATGTCAGAAACAATACGTAAGGTATAAGGCATTTCTTGAGGTAAAACCTGACGCAAGGCACGAGCGGCCAAGTTAGCGTGGCCTACTTCACGTCGGCCGGGTCCTCGCATGGGCTTCGTTTCCCCTACCGAAAAGGCAGGAAAGTTATAATGAAGAATAAAATTCTCATATCCATGGCTCAAGGCCTGATCCAGCATGAGCTCATCGGTTTTGGTACCTAGTGTCAAGGACGTTAAAGACTGCGTCTCTCCTCTGGTAAAGATAGCCGAACCGTGAGCCGAAGGCAGGTAATCAATTTCCGACCATATATCGCGAACTTCATCCGCTTTACGTCCGTCCAAACGAACACCTTCCGCCAGAACCATCTCTCGAATGATGGCTTTCTGATGCTTTTGATAGTATGTTTTGGCGACTGGCCACTTTTCTTCAAATTCTTGCTCGCCCCATTCTTCTAATAGATCCGCTTTCAAGGCATCTTTCACGGCTTCGAAGCCTTTTTTTCGAGCTTTTTTGTCCAGTGCACCTTGCGCAACCGCAAGGACGCCATCAGCAACCATGCCGCCGATTTTTGCTTTAAGGGCTTCGTCCACTTCTTCTACAACAATTTCACGCGTAGCAGGTGCTTGATCACCCAGTTTTTCGCGCAAATCTAATTGTGCTTGGCATTGTACTTTAATAGCTTCGTGTGCGATGCGTATTGCTTCAACCAGATCACTTTCCTGACATTCTTTGGCTTCGCCTTCCACCATCATAACGTTCTCCATACTTGCGGCGACCACGAACTCCATATCTGCTTTGGCATTCTCTGTACGAGAAGGATTGATCAGGAATTCGCCATCTACCCGCGCAACCCGCACTTCCGAGATAGGCCCATTAAATGGAATATCAGAGATGGTAAGAGCTGCCGAAGTGGCTAGGGCCGCTAGTGCATCAGGTAGTACATCTTCTTCTCCGGAAATCAAATTGATAATTACCTGTGTGTCATTCATGTACCCATCCGGGAACAGTGGACGGATCGCTCGGTCAACCAATCGTGAAACTAAAACTTCATAATCGGACAACTTGGCTTCACGTCGGAAAAAGTTACCAGGTATTTTACCAGCAGCAGCAAATTTCTCTTGATAATCAACAGATAGTGGAAAAAAGCTTTGGCCTTCACGCATTTCTTTGGCCGACACAACCGAAACAAATAACATGGTCTTTCCCATACGTACCACAACAGAGCCATCTGCTTGTGTAGCCAGTTTCCCAGTTTCGATGGTTACTTCTCTTCCGTCAGGAAGATGGAAGGACGTAATAATCGGATTTTTTTGTCCCATAAAATTTTGAACAATTTAAGATTTAACATTCACTCCCTTGCAAGGACGCAAGGCAGCGGATACAATGAGCGCATCTAGGAGTCGTTTGAGCATTGAGTTGCTCGCGGTGGGCATTTACCCTGTAAGTCGCTTGAGTTTGTTCTTTTAATACACCACAAAAGTAAATAAAATAGGGAAGAATCCCAATATGTAGAATTCTTCCCTGTTCATTAGTTGAATGAGCGCATGTTTATTTTCGTACGTTACGAATACCCAATTGCTCAATCAGTGTACGATACTTGGTAATATCTTTTTTCGCTAGGTAATTCAACAAGCGCTTCCGCTTACCCACTAAAGTAAGCAGGGGGCGGCGACAAGCGGGGTCCTTGCGATTTTCTTTCAAGTGATCAGATAAAATCTGAATTCTTTTGGTAAACAGTGCAACCTGACCTTCGATTGACCCAGTGTTCTTGGCATCACCGCCATAGGTCTTGAAAATCTCATCCTGTTGCTCCTGAGTTAAATGTACTGACATGTTTTGTGTTTTTTAACCGTTAGTGATCGCTAAAATCATTTACAGCGGCCGCAAAGGTACAATAATTCTCTGAACACTACAAGACAAAAGAAAAGGGGAAACGAAGGCTTCCCCTATTTCTATATGCATATGTAAACCAAAATCTTTTACCTTTCCAATCCAAAGGATTGGGAATGGAATCATTTATTACTTGAAGCCATTACCCTTTAAATGACTTTAACGCCTCGTTCAAACGTGGTACCACATCAAATAGGTCACCAACGACACCATAGTCAGCCGCTTTGAAGAAAGGCGCCTCAGGATCCTTGTTAATGACAACAATCGTCTTGGAGCTATTTACACCGGCTAGGTGTTGTATTGCACCAGAAATA
>JABSSK010000084.1:2803-15066 GCA_013214265.1 Saprospiraceae bacterium
GGCGAATAGCAATTCCTGTTTGCCCTACGTGCTCGTGGTGTGGGCGCCAACCCACGTCAGAAACTGGACGAGAACAGGCGGTAGTTGCTCCAAGCGTATCCGCTAGATCTTCAATGATGCCCCAATTTTCTGGGCCTTTCATGCCTCTACCAGCAGAGACAACTAATTCAGCCTCGGGAAGGGGCACTGTACCTTCTACCCGATTTACTTCCTTGATGGTGATACGGGAAGCAGGGACATCCACATCTAGCGCTTCAACTGTTGTCGTTTCTCCAACAATCTCGGGTTGTAGGGAGTTACCCATTAAGCTGATAATCTTGTGGGAACCCGTAAGGGCATAATCAGCAAATGCCTTGCCTGAAAATACCGGCTTACGCACGTGTAAGGCATCACCAGCCTGAGTAGGAACACTATTTACACCACTTACAGAAGCCGCATCCAGACGAGCTGCCAACCCACCAATCAACGCCTTTCCGGTAGAGGAATGAGGTAGAATCAAAACTGAAGCACCTGTTTTTTCAACTACTTGGGCTAAGACGGACGTATATACTTGGCTATCCAACCCTTCAACACCCGAAACATGGTACACTTTTGATGCACCGTATTTCCCGAGTTCCTCTGCTCCACTAACCTCTCCCATTGTGATGGCTGCACAGGTCGTTCCTAATACCTCCGCTGTTTTATATCCATAATAAACTGCCTCAAATGCAGTCTTTTTAAAATGTCCTTTCTGATGTTCAGCTAAAACTAGTACCATTCTATTAAGGTATTAATGCTTTCAAAAAAAGGTTAAATAACTTTGGCTTCCTCATGTAGTAAGCGTACTAATTCATCCATATTTTCAGGATCAATCAGCTTGACAGCACCCTTTTCGGGAGGAAGTTCATATTTCACAGCTACCGCAACATCAGCAGCTTCGATCGGTTCAACAACTTGTAATGGCTTACGTTTTGCCATCATGATGCCTCGCATATTTGGTATGCGCTGTTCCGCTAACCCTTTAGCAGCAGAAATCACAAATGGCATACCTAAAGTAGCGGTTTCTGTTCCGCCTTCAATATCCCGAACAACAGTAGCAACCTGATCATCATCTAAATCCAAATGACTAGCAAAGGATATGAATGGCATATCTAGTAGCTCTGCAACCATACCAGGTACTTCAGAGCCATTATAATCAATGGTTTCTTTACCAAAGAATACCATATCATAGCCTCCTTCTTTTGCTTGATTTGCTATTTGTTTAGCGACAAACAAAGAAGACTTTGGGTTAGCATTAATCCGAATAGCATCATCCGCACCAATAGCTAGCCCCTTGCGAATAACGGTATCGTTCTCTGCTGGACCAACATTCAATACGGTTACTGAACCCCCAAACTTCTCTTTGAGCTCCAATGCCCGAACCAAAGCATACCACTCGTCGTATGGATTCATAATATATTGAACCCCTGCCGTATCCAGACGGGTATCGTTGTCTGCAAAGGCAATTTTGGTGGTCGTTTCTGGTGTTTTACTTACACAAACCAATAATTTCATGCCGTTTCTTTTTTGTGAAAAGGAACCCGATTTTATTCTTTTTCGGCTCCTAACGTTTTTAGGCTTTCTTATCGTTCCATAAAGATACTATATGTCGGATTAACCTAAAAGATATTTTAGCGAAAATTCGCTAATTAATTATTTTTACCTTTTATCTGTCTGCTTAAACCCTATTTTTAGAAGAAAAATTCAATATGCCAAGACTAGAACAATTGCTAAGCCTACTTTCCGAAATGCCTTACGACTCTTTTATTTTATTTGCCTTAGCAAAGGAATACGAAAAAAGCGGAAATGAAGAACAAGCCGGAAAGTATTACCAAAAGCTGGCAAAATCGAATCCGTCTTATGTTGGCCTTTATTATCACTTTGCAAAATGGCACGAGCGTAACACAACCGCCAAGGAAGCTTTCGCAACGTATACCCTTGGTATGGAAGTAGCCAAAGTACAGAACGACCAACATGCTTATCAAGAGCTCGCTGGTGCTCGGCTTCATTTAGGAGATGAAGAAGACTTTATGGATTGATCACCCAAGCAGTAGCTTCGATTTCAACCAAAAGATCTGGCTCGATGAGCTTGCTCACCTCAACCATTGTTGTAACTGGTTTTATATCTGCAAAAAAGGTGCCGTGTGCTTTGCCAATGACTTCCCATTGCGCTATATCAGTTACAAACATCCGAGTTCTCACTACATCCTGCAGAGTACCTCCGAGTTGGTTAATCGCTTTTTCTATCTTTTTTAGAATGAAAACAGTCTGTTGATAGGCATCATCCAATCCAACCAAACTTCCCGACGCATCCATAGCGGTGGTTCCTGACACTTCTATACAATTTCCCAAGCGCACAGCTCGGGCGTAGCCAACTTCTTGTTCCCAGATGGTTCCGGAGGTTACACTTTCTCGTTTTTGCATATGCTCATTTTGTTGCTGTAAAACAGACGTAGTCAAAAATAAATTCCTGTTTTAATATTTGATATTTAATATTTGAGAAGCCAGCTTCCGCTAAAAAAAACTGGTAATCGGATAAATCATACTGATGTGGGTGCAGAACATCCCCGGGTATAAGTTGGAAAATGGGCTTAAGCCATGGCCGGCGATGCACATCCACGGACAACACCAATTCCCCTCCTACTTTCAGTGATAAGAACAAACGGTGCATTGAATCTTTGAGATCAGCAACATGATTGATCACATTCAGACAAAAGACTACGTCAAATTTTTCTTGACCAGCAAAAGACTCCAGAGTACTAGCGTCAAATTGCGTCCAAGGATACCAGGCAGGATCAAAGTGGCGCATCAATTTATATTCCTCTAATAATGGATCCAAGGCTATTACCTCATGATTTTTCAGTTGCATAAAAATACCTGCTGGCCCACAACCAGCATCTAGGATTCGCTGATTTTGCGGAAGGGAAATCCCATTTTTCCATAAAAAATCATCCCAGTATCGTTTTTTGGATTGCAGGTAATTATCTACCGGCTTTCGTTTCAGATACCAACGCCA
Source organism: Saprospiraceae bacterium (assembly GCA_013214265.1). GTDB lineage: Bacteria > Bacteroidota > Bacteroidia > Chitinophagales > Saprospiraceae > DT-110. The sequence goes on from JABSSK010000084.1 coordinate 5,838, forward strand.
CCAGCGAATTTCAAACCATTGTGCCCACTGCCATCTTGTTGTTTGCATACTCGTTTTTATCCCTTCCGGTAAAAGAAATACAATTAAACCAAAAATTGCAGCTAATTTCACGACCCTTACCACAAAAATTGCGTTAGCATTAACAACAACCTTCAGAAATAACCCGAAATTATGTTGGTTACCATAGGCAGGCGAGTTATACTACGTCATTCAGGTTTATCCGGTACCATTACCGAGCTCCTGGATAACCAATTGGTTAATGTGTGTCTGGATATAGACGGTGATATTATTCCCGCCTTTATAGATGATCTGCAGCCCTACGCCGAAAATGCAAGCAGAAACCGAACGCACGACCAAAGTGTATCCAATACTCAGGCTATACAGGGGTCCGCTAGTGAGATTCCCCGAGGGGTACTGCTTGCTTTTGCACCAATGCTTCGGTCGGATGCCACACCTTATGCTTATCAAGTTTTTCTTATCAATGATCTTCCTTCATCTATCTTAATTGAATACCAGCGGGTAACCCAAGATACCACTACACCAGCGGTCACACATAACATGCAATCTTATTCTGCATTACGCACGGACGAATTCAACTATGACACCTTAAGTGAGCACATTAAGATCAAACTCCATGCGCACCTGATCTCGAAAAAAGGCACCCATAATGGGCAACAAAATACTATCCGACTAAAACCCAAAGCGTTTTTCAAGAAAGTGGCAGATGCCCCAATCCTGAATAAAGTCGTACACCTATATGAAGGGTTACCCCCTTTTAAGAACATAACAGGAAAACCGCCCCGAGCCAAAGAGGATCTTAAAAAATATACAAAGGATAACATAACCCACAAAAGAAAGTCCACTCGCCAGCCTTATGTGCGGGTGCATGAAGTAGAAGAGTTTGCTTCATTCAATTCGGAAATAGACCTCCATATTGAATCCTTAGTTGATGATCCAAACGGCATGACATCTAAAGAAATTTTGGCTTGTCAATTGCAACACTTCGAACAATTCCTTCAGAAAGGTTACCAACTGGGCATTGATAAAGTATTCGTAATTCATGGTCTCGGAAAAGGGAAATTAAAACAGGAGATATCGCGCCGATTACAAAAGATGAACAAAGTCAAAAAATTCAAAAATGAATATCACCCTCGGTACGGATACGGCGCAACTGAAGTTATTTTTAAGTGAGCCACCAGTTAGCAAAATCGTATAGGCTCCCAAACGCTGTATCTACCAGAACATCCCGATCCGCATCCGATAAATGCTCATCATGCTTCGTCTCAATATAAACGGTTAGCATACCGAGGTTCCTACCAAACTCAAGATCACTTCTAGAGTCTCCAACCATAACGGATTGCGCCCAGTTAATTTCCGGAAAATCTTGCTTCGCCCATTGCGCCATTGTTGGTGCAGGCTTACGGCAATTTCCTGCCTGAGTACTTAATTCCGGACAAAAATAAACACCATCTATACGTCCACCCTCAGCAGTAATGACATCTTGCATTTGTTGATGCACACGGTGGAGGTCTTCTTCCTCCATGATACCTTTCCCAATTCCTTGTTGGTTGGTAACAACCACAATGGGGAAGAATACTTCTTTTAAAAGAGCCAATGCGTCTAATACACCAGGTAAAAACTCAAACTCCGACCAATGGGTGACATACTGCCCAGGTAGTCGCTGATTGATTACACCATCCCGATCCAGAAACAGGGTTTGAAACGTCTCCCGATTTGTTGCGTCCATCAACCAAATAATTTTAATTCGATGATTTCACACAGAATATGTCCCAAGAGAATGTGGCACTCCTGAATACGTGGTGTATCATCAGAAGGTACATTGAGTAAGTAATCACATTGATCCGCCATTTTACCGCCACTCTTACCAGTCATCCCTACGATGATCATCCCTTTATCTTTAGCTTTTTGAATAGCGGCTAAAATATTTTGAGAATTTCCGGAAGCACTTATCCCACTAAAAACCTCCCCCGTCTGCCCTGCTGCCTCCAGCATACGAGCGTACACTTGCTCGTATCCATAATCATTGGCAACGGCTGTGAGGTAAGATGAATTGACATGTAGGGCCTCAGCAAATAATGGTGGACGGTCTCGATAAAATCGACCGCTTAACTCCGCCGCCAGATGCTGGGCATCAGCTGCGCTCCCTCCGTTTCCAGCAAAGAGTAGTTTTCCACCCGCTTGAAAACAGCGCACACAAGCATCGATGACAGCACATAAGGTAGCCTGCAGCGCCTCATCATGAACCATTGCTTGCTTGGTATCTGCACTGGCTTGTAATATGTTTTTTACTCTCTTACTCATCTTATTTGTAGTAATTTTTAGTAAAACCACTAGCCACCTTTTTACCAGTAGCCCATTGCCATAAACCACTCCAAGTACCTAATCCATAGGCAAAAACCTGGGTAAATAACGTAACCACACCGAGAAAACCGACCTGTAAGGATTGGTAACGACCAAAAGCCTGAACAAAGGCCAGTAACGCTACACCTAACGCTCCTACACCTACCAAAGCTAAAAGCCAATATCCCCAGGAAAAAAAAGAAGCCATGAAAATGGCAAAAAAAGTACCACCAACAACGACTGCTGGTGCTAAATGAACGGGCTTCAGCATATCCTTATACATTCGCCCTTAGTTAATACGCGCTTCCCCCCAGTTAAATATTTGCTTGAAAAATCGCTTCAGATTGGTTCGTCTTTTGTGATATACCACTGCATCCGGAATTAAGCCCACCTTAAACCCCGCTGCATAAATTCGAGCAGAAAAATCCATATCTTGCCAATGGCGAAGCTGATTCATTCCACCAATTTTCTCAAAAACTGAACGGTGGATTCCCATATTGAAACTGCGGGGGTAAAACTTACCAACTGACTTTTTAGCACCCCGGGTACCTCCAGTACCAATAAAAGACGTCATAGAGTAATTGATAGCTTTCAACATAGGGCCAAAACTAGGGTGGCAATCATCAGGCCCACCAAAGGCATCTAAAGGCGTTGCCTCCAGACAACGATCAATGGTTGTCAGATAAGTCTTAGGTAAAATACAGTCCGAATCGATAAATAAAAAATACTCGCCAGCCGCCTCACGCATACCATAGTTCCTGGCCTCGCCCGGCCCTTTATTGGCCTGATACAAATATCGTAATGGAAAAGAAAACGATTGTTCTTCCAAATATGCACGTGTGCCATCTTGAGAACCATCATCAGAAATAACCATCTCAAACTGATCCATAGGAAAATCCTGCGCTCCAGCAGAATGAAGCAACTCTTTGAGTTCTTCCAAACGGTTATAGGTAGCAATAATTAAAGAATACCTGGGCCTCATTGTCTTCATAGCATATTATTGATGGACGCAAAAATAGATAATGCACCAGACATTATAACATCATTTAACGACGTTACGCATACAGCATGATACAACCATTCATTTCCATTCAGTAGTTCGTTATAGGTTAGCTATATTTGTGACGTTCCTGTCGGGATTAAGCAATTGCCCACACAAACACAAATAATGATATCCACTACCCGTGAAAACTGTATCTCCAATCTGGAATCTTGGATTACAACTGGAGGTGATGAACGAACCGAATTACACTCTAAAACCAATCGAAACAAATATGGTATTAACCCCGTTCAACACCAAGGACTACTAAATCGGGGGTCGTGTACGACATCTCCCCTTAATGATTTTAGCCAACTGGCCGCACAACAACTATTGGGAGTCGATCTCCCTAGAAAAGGATTTGAAGCCATACGAGATGATCATGAGCAAAGGCTAAAAAGCCTTCTAAACTATGGTGGTCAAGATAAATTTGACATATTCTGGGGGCCTTCCGGAAGTGACTTAATCTACATCCCACTCCTTTTTTCCAGCCTACTTCACCCTAACAAACGCATCCTTCACATGCTGACTTGCCCGGAAGAGCTGGGTTCTGGGACGACCATTGGTGCTCGGGGTTTGTTTTTTATGCACAATAACCAAATGGGTGAAAAGATGCGTCAGGGCGCTCCAATTGATGACAGCTTATGTATTGATGTTATTCACTATTCCGCACGAAGTGCAGAAGGTAAGATCAACTCCCATCAAGATGAAATTCTAAATACCATCCAGCAGCATCCTGATCATGCCAAAATTGGAAGCCTCGTTATTGGCAGTAAATCCGGAATTGAAAATAACATAGACGTTATTGACCTAGTAGATGATGATGTCATGTGGACCGTGGATTTATGTCAGTTCCGCAACAGCAAAAGGCTAATCAATAAATTGCTAGATAAAGGCTGCATGATTATGCTTACCGGCTCAAAATTCTACCAATCCCCACCATTTTGTGGCGTGATGTTAATTCCAAAGTCGCTAACCACTAAGCTGGCTAAATATACTTTTCCTACCTCAACACCCTTTACCTCGCTTTTCAGTGCATATGATGTACCGAGGCAGCTACCTCAACTCCGAAGCTTACTAAGGCCTTTCGAAAACATCTCATTACTCACGCGATGGGAATGCGGCCTATCCGTAAGGGAAGCTTTCGATAATATTCCAACAGAAAAAAGGAAAGCGGTCATTCAGGAATGGAATGACCTAGTTTGTGAAGGCATACGCTCGCGGCCTCAGTACTTTGAGTTGATGCCGAATCAGGAGATGACCAATAATTCGATTATTTCTTTCCGAGTCAAAGCCAACGGTACCTTTTTGAATAATGGTTCACTACGCCATTTTTTCGACGACTTAGTTACTGATTCTTATCCCAATATATTGTCCGGCAATTATGACAAAATATTTATCGGGCAACCCGTAAATTATGGGGACCGATCATTCATTCGATTGGCTTTAGGTGCCAATGATATTCGACAACTAATGGGGCAGAAAAATCCATTTTCTAATGAGCTCGCTGTTTTGGACATCATTGCCCAAAAACTGGATACATGGGTTTGATTCGCCAACATACCAACTTATATCCTCCAGTCGTTCGATGGGCTAAAAATGAAAAACTCATTGACCTAGCTGACACTGCTGTCATCTTTTATGACTTTGACATCCTGGATAATCGTTTGGCATATTTACGTTCTGTTTTTCCAGAAGGAACCTTACATGCTGTTGCCATAAAAAGTAATCCGTTAAAAAGTGTCCTACAGTACATTGGCCAACAGGGATTTGGGTTAGAAGCCGCCTCGCTGGAAGAAACCATCCTTGCCAACCGTGCTGGGTTACCAGCCGATCGTATTGTATTTGATTCACCGGCCAAAACCAAGGCCGAGATAGCTTATTGTGCGACCCACTTTAATGGTTTACATTTTAACGCCAATAGCCTTGAAGAGTTGGATCGACTTCCTACTGTACATCATCTTAAAGTCGGACTCAGGATCAACCCACTAGTAGATCCAGGCTCCCCGGATGTTTACAACGTAAGTACTGCCATTTCCAAGTTTGGTGTCCCCATTCATCAATGGGATGACATTATACAAGCCTTAGTCAGATATCCTTTTATTGAGGGCCTACATTTACACATTGGGTCGGAGATGAGCCGTCTGGACAGCCATGCCCAAGCTGTGAAAAAAGTTCTTGAATTAGCAAAAGCGGTTACTGCAAAAAGAAAGGCTAATGGCATAACACAAACCATCGACTGGATAGATATTGGTGGTGGTTTTCCGGCACAATATGCTAATGGGCCACAACGTGACCTGACGGACTACCTTCATTTTTTGCAAAAGCACAATGCTGAATTATTCACTGATTATCGCATCATAACTGAGTTTGGACGTTTTGTGCAAGCCCATACAGCTTGGCTGGTTTCTGATGTAGAATATGTTCTGCAATCCGGAGCATCCCTTCCTGATGTTCCGATTATTCATTGTGGTGCCGATTTACTGCTTAGGGAAATTTACCAACCTAAAGGGCCAGTGCATCAAATAGCCGTTTTGGATCCATTAGGAAATCTAAAACATGAGGATACTTGGCCCGTTCATCTGGCCGGACCACTATGTTTTGCTGGTGATTACTTGGCTAGGGATATAGAACTACCTAGAATGTGCCCCGGTGATCAGGTGGTTGTAGCAGATATTGGAGCCAACTCCTTTGGCATGTGGTCCAGGCATTGTAGCCGCCTATTTCCCAAAGTGATCGGATATAGCCAACAACGGGGTGAGATCCGCGTTATTAAAGACCGAGAACGAATCGAAGATATGCTACGATTCTGGGGGTAAGCCATACGGTGTTGCCATGCAAGGCTATCTGATTTGCTTGGTCTGCAAGATAAAATTCAGTTTTTTCCAAATTCAATAAGCTCTGAAGAGCAATTCGATTATGCCTTTTGCATATGGTGGCTTTCAAAACATCAAAACCCCAGAATCTTTTTTCTCCACTGAACAAATGTTTCATTCACATCATCAGAGACTTTCCCATAAATGACCAGAAATAGGTACACTCCAGCTAAGATGCTGGTGCGAATGATTACATCTAAAAAGATCAAATCGGTAAATCTTGGAATCACGAAGCCGATGCAACAAGCGATAATAGCTATGAGTAGTATTTTTATCATAGGCTTGGAAAATGGATGCATCTTGAATGATTTAAATACAAACCATTGATTTAGGATATTGGTAATCAGAACCGTTATGGCCGTTGCTAGGGCAGCGCCTTTAATTCCAAACTTTTGGATAAGCAAAAGATTGCTTCCCACCGTTATGGCTACCGTTACAATTTTAAAGTACAATTCAAATCGATATAAGGGCGAATAAACCAAAATCATACCGTTGTATCCGTTTAGAACATGAAGGACCTGTGCCGCTCCAATAAAGATTGCGACCCATTTCCCATCTGCATAGGATTCATTATAGAAAAGTATGGCATTATCCAGATTAACCAATATGCAGCAATACATCAATAAGGCTACAATTAAATTCAGCAAGGCTAATCTTTTATATAGAGCCTGAATTTTATCCAATTCCTTTTTTGCCCAGTACTCCGCAATAATTGGGCTCGCGATTCGCCCCATTCCTTTGTGGGTCATGGTAATTGTGGTACAAATCAATTGAAACACATTATATACACCTGTATTGGCCAGATTGAGGTACTTGGTAATCATAATAGTATCAATGCTGGTTGTCAGACGATCGCCTACTTGAGAAAAAGCAGCATAACTTCCAAAGGCCAACCACCCACGCGTGTCATTTTTCAAGAACAGCTTTTTTGATAAATACCAGTGGAACTCTCCAATTAAGATCAAAAAACCAACTAACCCAATTACAAGCGGAACGGGCTTCAATGTATATAATGTAACGAACGTTCCCTGATCAATAATTTTGAACAGGAAAGCAACCAGCAAACTCGTAGTAACTACCCGGCCAAATACCTCACTAAAAAAAGCAGGTACCCGCGGTCGTTGTAAAGCCGTACAAAATGAACTCAGCAGGATGACTAGATTATTAAAGAAAACCCATACCAGCATACCTGAAAAATTCTCCTTAATGAGTTGATTTCCCAGAATATCTTTCTCTTCATTATTAGATGTGAAAAATGAAATAACCGCTTCCTCATTTGCGTAAAGCAGTCCAACCATAAGCAGGCTGGATATAACCCCTAATGTTAGAATAAACCCAAAGTAACCATCATGCTTACCCTCTTTATTTTTTACAGTTGGGAAGAATCGTATGGTAAGCATGGGTAAACCAAAAAGACTGATAATGCCAAACAGACCACTAGTCTTAGCCAAAAATTGAGCAAAACCCAGTATCTCGGGAGGCAAAATTTTTGGGAAAAGGATACCCGTATTCAAAAAGCCCAAAACCATACCTATGTACAAAAAGATACTGCTACTGATACCTTGTCTTTTGATTTTACCCATACGTACTATTTACCTTTCGGTGAGCTGCTATCCTTAACTTGAATGTGCTTGCATCCAGCTTATCGTTACTATTACACTTTTCTGATAAGATAAGATTATAGCATATCTGTCTGCCAATAGGATAATGCAAAATTGCTACTTTTTGAATTGCGTTATGATGCCAATCTAACATAGTTTTCCATGATTCCAGTTATGCTCTACTATGATATCGATGCAGAACAGGAAAATCAAAGCCCACCTGCTTATCATAAAGGATATTATACCCAACAAAGGTTTTCATTTTATGTGTATCCGTTTCTAAATACAAAGCATAACATCTACTCCTATGGACGCATTAATACGAAATGGAATAGCTACCTATTAACAACGAACAAGCATTCTAAGTCATCATAACGTTCTATATTTTGAGTATACTTGATGCAGGTACACTTCAGTGTAACCCGTGTTAATATACTTTCCCTTGCTGATCCTGTAAATACGCAAATGCGAAATGAAGTAAAAAAAGCTTGGTTACTGAGTTATTCCATACCTGATAATAACGCATAAGGGGTATTACATTGTGGCCTACTTAAAATTAAGTTCAAAGAAAACAAATAATATGGCACTAATGGCCTTTATCGGATCTGATGTAAGTGACACGTTTTTTTTAGCGTCTAATGCGCTATATTTCTCATCGTGTTAAGATGAATTAATTTTCTTAGAAGTTTGTCAGCACCTAAAATAGCCTGTTTTTTATCTTATTTTTGCTTTCATTTGCTAGACTAAACCGATTTGGATGGCAGCTAAGGTTGCAGTTATTATTATTACATACAACGCTGAAATTTGGATCAAAGACTGTCTGGACAGTTTTCTCGATACACTTCCGGAAGGTTCAATGGTCATAATTGCTGACAACCAATCCAATGATGCCACCCTATCCATTTTAGATTTCTACACCGATAAGATTCACCTGGAACAGTTGTCTCAAAACCTAGGATTTGGCCGAGCTAATAATCTCGCAATTGACATAGCACGTGCCAAGAATGTTGACTATCTGTATTTATTGAATCAGGATACTGTAGTAACCCCTGGAGCCATAACCACTTTGATCGAGGCAGCTGAGAACCATCCGCAATTTGGGGTTATTAGCCCCTTGCATATTTTTGATGATAAGTCGCTTGATTCCAATTTTGAAACCTATTTATAACAAAGATCTACGAGTCCATTTAGTCAGTTCATGGTACAAAAAAAGACATGATTGAGGTCGACTTTGTAAATGCCGCAGCTTGGTTAATACCTGCTCGAGTTATTGAAAAGGTTGGTGGTTTTGACCCGTTATTCCAACATTATGGTGAAGATTCGGATTGGGCAAAACGATGTAAATTCCACGG
>JABSSK010000085.1:0-11014 GCA_013214265.1 Saprospiraceae bacterium
TACACCTTACGACTCTGGAATAGTCATGTGTAACGATTCCGAAGCCCTGAGTACATCACTCCATATGTCAGCCGGATATATTATCGAAGGTGACGAAAGGGATGGAATGTTTTTTACACCAGAAATGTCCCGTCGATCCCGAATTATTGAATTGTGGGCTACTTTAAAATATTTGGGTAAAAGCGGTGTTGATGAGTTGGTTTACGGATTACACCAAAAAGCAATATTATTTGCTGCACAGATCAGCGACATCGTTGGCTTTCGGGTGCGGAACGATGTGGTTTTTAATCAGGTTATTGTTCAATGCGATACGGATAGTCAAACCGAAAGTGTTATGCGTGATATTCAAGATCAAGGTATTTGCTGGGTGGGGGGCTCCACTTGGTTTGGACAAAAAGTAATTCGCATTAGCATTTGCGCCTGGACGACTACCGATGAAGATATACATTTGGCTGTCTCTTCTTTTCGTCAGGCGCTACAAAAGGTGAAGCATTCTAATTTTCCTCCAAAGGAATAATAACATCGTCTACTTAGTGTTCATAGCCTCCGGTAGTTGGTTGGCTAATAAAGCGCTTTGGCGTCTATCCAGCAACTTTCCCATCTTCATTATCAAAAAAAAGCAGCTCAATCTGTTCACCATCAAATCGGGCATAGGAAGTAAAAGTGAGCCATTCTCCTAAATTGAGGTAGCGACTCTTGTTATTTTTCAAAGTAAAATCTATAGGTAAATGCCGATGCCCAAAAAGAAAATAATCAAAGTATTTTTCATCGAGTATGCCGTTCGCATAATGAATGAGCCATTCTCGGTCAGGACCTTGGAATGCAGTAGGTTCTGGCTTCGTGCCCCGACTTTTGGAAGACCAAAAATTGGCCAGTCCAATACCAAAATTTGGGTGTAAGCGAGCAAAAAGCCATTGTGCAAACGGATGTGCAAAGACGCGTTTGATGAACTTATAGCCGTAGTCACCGGGCCCTAGGCCGTCACCATGGCCAATCATGAACTGCTTGTCGTTGATTCGTATACGGATCGGCTCCCGGTAAGTTGGGATACCAAGCTCTTCTTCAAAATAGGAAAAGATCCACATGTCGTGGTTTCCCGTAAAAATATAAATGGGAATATGGTGGTCGCGTAGTTCTGCCAGCTTACCTAAAAACCGCGTATACCCTTTAGGGATGACCGAATGGTATTCAAACCAGAAGTCGAAGAGGTCACCAACAAGAAAAATAGCGCCAGCGTCTTCTTTAATTTGATCCAGCCACCGAACAATCTGGCGTTCGCGGTCGATGGACGTCTGTTTTCCACTTATCCCTAAATGAAAGTCAGAGGCAAAATAAGCTGCCTTGTTGGCGGGAAGCGTAATCGGTAATTTCTCCTGCATATGAAATCCAAAATAGTTGGCGTGAAAATATATACTTTTCTTAAAGGATGCGTAATACCTTGGAAGGAGTTCTGTTTCAAACCCATTGTCGTATTGTAATTTGTGGCTTTCGCATCCTAATGTGTATGCAATTAGGAGCTATTACAAATGGTTTCCTTTTGAGATATGGACTTTATGCGGTTGGGATTAAGTATTTAAAAGGTAAGATTTTGTAGTGTCGGCACCTTCTCTGCGCTATGATTCCTTATTTTGACCACAAATCCGTAGATCCATATTTGTTCTGGGTGGAGTGGAATGCAGATGTTCACGTACAGGTGAACTATGGTTAGATGAAGTCCGTTTTGGGATATGGATCTGTTTCGTTCGTAACCCGTCCAGTCTTTTGAAATCAGAAAGGGTAGGATAGCCTGTAGGGGCTTAAACTCGGACAGAACCTTTATTTCTGTACAGAATACTTTACTTTCGTAAAAATATCCAACGTTATGAATATCGATTTATCGGGCAAAAGGGCACTCGTTTGTGGTGCCAGTAAAGGTTTAGGTCGCGCTTCCGCTATTGAACTGGCCAAACTAGGAGCAAGTACAACCCTTCTTGCACGTTCGGCTGATATGTTGTCAGAATTTGCAAATGCGTTGGATAAAGAAAGAATACACCCTAATCAGGACCACGACTTTATTGTTGCTGATCTGGATAATCACGACGAACTACGGAAGCGTATTCAGGCATTAGCTGCAGGAAAAAATGTACACATTCTGATTAATAATACTGGTGGGCCCTCTGCGGGTCCTGCTTTAGATGCCAATCCAGATGATTATTTACATGCGCTACAAAGGCATTTAATTGCAGGGCAAATAATGGTACAAGCCATTGTACCTGGTATGAAAAAAGAAGGTTATGGTCGCATTATAAATATTGTTTCCACTTCTGTTTATCAGCCTATTCCTAATTTAGGTGTGTCGAATACGACCCGCGGAGCGATAGCTGGTTGGTCAAAGACCTTATCGATGGAATTAGCGCCATTTGGTATTACCGTTAATAACATTTTACCTGGAAGTACCGATACGGAAAGGCTCCGTTCTTTGTTACAAGGGAATGCTGATCGTCAAGGTATGGATATAAAAGCAGTAGTAAAAAGTTGGGAGGCTGAAATACCCATGGGGCGTTTTGGCCGTCCAGAGGAAGTAGGACAGGCGGTAGCCTTTTTAGCTTCGCCAGCAGCCAGTTATATTACGGGTGTAAGTTTGGCCGTTGATGGAGGTAAGGTGAAAAGTATTTAAGGTCAATTAACGGATCCGTTCTGAATCATAAATTCAGTTCCTGCTAGAGAATTACAAGCCCGAAATACCCTGGGAAACATCTTTAACACAGCGAAATCCAACGTGATTACTGCTGGTTTTCCATTCTCCTCGACCTCGAGAGCCTACTATATACCGTGAGCAATACTGGTCCGTACACAAAAAAGATCCACCGCGTTGTACCTTTTTTTGTGCTTGGGGTTCGGAAGGATCAAAAGAAGCATCTGGTCCTTTGGGGTTGACAAGGGTTGTTCTAGTATCCACCAATTGGTAGTAATCGGCATGGTACCAGTCGGCACACCATTCCCACACGTTTCCGGCAAGATCATAAATACCAAAAGGGTTGGGTGCATACTGGCCTACGGGAGCCGCATCGGTGAATCCGTCGTTGGCTGTATTGTCCGTAGGGAATGTACCCTGGAAGGTATTAGCCATGTGTTTACCATCTGGTAGCCACTGATTCCCCCAGGCATATAGTTGACCCGATTGGCCACCACGGGCAGCAAACTCCCAATCGGCTTCTGTTGGTAGGCGCTTCCCTGCCCATTTGGCATAGGCTTGGGCATCAAGCCAGGTGATATGTACTACCGGATAATCTGCTCTTCCTTCGATCGTACTTTCTGGTCCTTCGGGGTGTTTCCAATTTGCACCTTCTTGCCACCGCCACCATTGTAAATATTGCTGAGGCATCGTTCCCTTAGGAGGAGGAGTAAAAACAATCGATCCGGGAATACGTAAAGAATCAGGTAAATCTGGAAACTCCTCCTTGGTGGGAGGTAATTCTGCTGTCGTGATATAGCCCGTAGCTGCTATAAATTCAGCAAATTGCGCATTGGTCACTTCGTGGGCATCCATTAAAAAAGGGGAGATCTCAACGCGATGTATAGGTCGAGCATCAATAAAAGGGTCCTGACCACCATTTGAAATGCCAATCGGGTTTACGACGCCCTGATCAAAGGTGCCGCCAGGTACCAGCATCATGCCTTGGGGAATATCCAGCTGTGAAGTATCTATATTATTTAAGCTCATCTCTGTAAAGGCCGCTCCCCCGTTTTGCATATATCGGACACTATCGATAAATAGCATTCCGTTACTGCACATGCTATTTGGGCTGGGTACGTCTGCTTCTGACCGGTTTGCTTGATTTGAGCAGTAGGTCAGTATAACACTACCAAGGCACACAATAAATATTCTGATTTGGATTCCGCAAGGCATGATTTAGATTTTTGGAAAGGTACACTTTTTAGGAAAAGAATTATGGACATTGCTCATCATTGCTAAAGCGTATTTGTATTAGGGTAAAGAAAATCGATTCATACTAGTTTATGGTAAATACAGAAAAACGAAAAGTATCCTTTGTTTTATGGCCATACCACAAAAACGGAATGTCATGCATACCAATGGGGTGGTGCTCTTCCTGAGTCAAATTGCTCTTACCAGGCACATAGTGGGTGCCAGTTCATCGCTTCTAATCTGCCTTGAAGCAATAGGTGCTGATCCTGAGGGTAATGCTAGTTATGCCCAGTGATATCCATTCCATATAGATAGGGCTGGCGTACCCTTCTGGTTTCTATTTGCATGTTGGGCCTTGGTCTGCGTTGTGCATTGAAAAGGTTTTATCCCTTTTTTAAGGTAACTACAAAAGCCTGCTACCAGAGGTGAATCGTTCTGCAAATATCTACGTGGGTAGGTTAAAATTTTTTATTGGTATGCTGGGGAAGCTATTAGAGCCTGACCTTTAATTATTTGTGTGTCTCGCCAGTGTAAACAATTAAATGCTACTCCTTTTTTTCCGCATGAAATATTATCTTGTAATCAACAATGATATCTTATGGAAATAAAAAAGCCTACTAAACAATACGATGTGGTCATCGTAGGAAGTGGTGCAGGTGGAGGGATGGCAGCCCACACCTTATCCAATTCTGGATTATCCGTCGCCATTATCGAGGCGGGACCTTTCTTTGATCCAGCTGATCCAGCTACCAAAACACAAATGAAATGGCCATGGGAGTCCCCGCGGCGTGGTGCAGGAACGCAGCGTGCATTTGGCGATTTTGATATGGCCTACGGGGGCTGGGAAATTGAGGGCCAGCCTTACACCAATCATACGGGAAGTGATTTCCGGTGGTTTCGTTCCCAGATGTTGGGAGGGCGTACCAATCACTGGGGGAGAATCTCACTCCGTTTTGGTCCGAATGATTTCAGAAGAAGAAGTATCGATGGGTTAGGTGCTGATTGGCCGATTTCATATGATGATGTCAAACCCTATTATGATAAAGTGGATAAACTCCTAGGCGTTTTTGGTAGTAAAGAAGGTTTGCCGAATGAGCCAGATGGATATTTTTTACCTCCACCCAAGCCTCGTCTGCATGAACTTTTCTATATCAAAGGGGCTCGTAAAGCTGGGGTGACCGTTATTCCATCCCGCTTATCTGTTCTGACTAAGCGCATTAATAACGATAGAGGGGTATGTTATTTTTGCAGGCAGTGTGGTCGCTCTTGTAGTGCTTATGCTGACTTTAGCTCTGGGAGTTGTCTGATATTTCCGGCACAAAAAGCGGGAGGCCAGATCGATCTTTTTACAGATTGCATGGCGCGCACAGTAGAAACTAATGCTGAGAATAAAGCTACTGCTGTTTCATATATTAATAAAAATGATCGTCAGGAATACAAGATTCGTGGTAAGGTGATCATTTTGGCAGCATCTGCTTGTAGCACTGCACGAATCTTATTGAACTCTAAGAGTAGCCGTCATGCCAATGGCCTTGGAAACAGTAGCGAAGTTCTTGGACATTATTTGCATGATTCGACTGGCAGCGCAGCTATGGCTTTCTTGCCAGCGTTGATGGATCGACGGACGGACTACAACGAGGACGGTGTCGGCGGTGTGCATGTATATTCACCTTGGTGGCTGGATAATAAGAAGCTGGATTTCCCTCGAGGGTATCATCTGGAGGTTTGGGGTGGTTTGGGTATGCCTTCCTACGGATTTGGTGGTATGCACACACAGCTACAAAAACTGGTAGGTGAGCGTGTTGGTGGTTATGGTAAAAAACTGAAAGAAGAATCAAGGCGCTTTTACGGTTCTACTCTAGGTATTTCTGGACGTGGGGAGTCTGTAGCTCGCTACGAGAATTATTGCGAAATCGACAATAATACTGTCGATGAGTTTGGCATACCTGTTTTGAAGTTCAATTACACTTGGGCGGATTATGAGCGTAAGCAAGCGAAGCATATGCATGAAACCTTCCAAAGAATATTTGATGGAATGGGAGCTATCTCGCTCACTACACCTCCTGGGCCAGAGCAAGATTACGGCCTGAATAAGCCAGGGGAGATCATTCACGAAGTCGGAACTGCTCGGATGGGTGACGACCCCAAAACATCAGTAACCAATTCTTTCCAGAGATTGCATGATGTATCGAATGTATATTTAGCGGACGGTGCGCCATTTGTTTCTCAGGCGGATAAAAACCCAACCTGGACGATAATGGCATTAGCTTGGCGTATGTCAGATCATATTATTGAAGAGCTCAAAAAACAAAACCTGTAGTTATGGATCGTCGCGAGCATTTAAGAACGCTAGTATTAGCTGGCCTAGCAGGAACGGTGTTACTACCAGCGTGTTCCCCTCAGTCTGCTGAAGAAAAAGGCCAAGCAGAGGCGCAGGCAACAGAAGGCTATGGGCGTACACCCAAAGAGAAAGCACACGATGAAAGAATACTTTCTGAAACGTACTTCACTCCTGCAGAGATGAAAACATTAGGGGTGCTTTGTGCAATCATTATTCCTGCAGATGAGCGCTCAGGCTCAGCACTGGAAGCGGGTGTGCCGGATTTTATGGAGTTCATTGTAAAAGATATACCTGATCTTCAGTTGCCTATGCGGGGCGGGTTAGCGTGGTTGGATAACCATAGCCGTAAATCCTTTAATGCGGGTTTTTCTGATCTAAATGCAGAACAGCAAACGAGTATACTGGATGCCATTGCTTACCCTACAGAAGATGAAAAGGATCAAACACCAGGGCATACATTCTTCAATTTGGCTCGGTTCCTGACGATGACAGGATTCTATACTAGCCAAATAGGTGTCATGGAAGATTTACAATTCACTGGAAATTATGCTAACGTCTGGGATGGCGTTCCCGAGGATGTTCTTGCAGCTTATGAGGTAGACTATGATCCCGAGTGGACAGCTAAATGCTTGGATGTTTCTACCCGAAATGATGTAGCTGCCTGGGACGACCAAGGTAATTTGATATAAAAGGCCATGCCAAAGCGCAAAAGGCACTCGAGGTAAAAAGCATTGCACAGGTGGTGCTTTTTATACGAGTGGGCCTTTAAAGGCCCAGTTCTTCTTTGTTGGTATGAAGTACCTTAATGATAAAATCAATTAGGGTGTTTAGTTCCCAACCGAGTAATTCAGCACCTATTCTGACTTCCTCACGATCAACGGAGGCCGCAAACTTTGCCGTTTTGAGTTTCTTGGTGACGGATTTAGTCTTCATACCTTCGATTTTAGTAGGACGAATGAGTGCTGCAGCGTAAATAAAGCCAGTAAGTTCGTCAGCGGCAACAATAGCTTTGTCTAGTAAGGAGTTACGAGGTACATTCCATTTGGTATAGTGTCCAGCGATAGCGTGAGCCATCTCTTTTTCGCCTAGCTCATTGAGCTGGTTAACAATAACTTGTGGGTGTTTATCGGGATACTGCTCATAATCCGCGTCGTGAAGTAGTCCGGTTAGGGCAAAAAGTTGCTCATCTTCTCCTAAATGGCGAGCTAAAGCCTCCATTACCAATTCGACCGTACGTGCATGCAAGAGTAAAGAGGGCGAAGAGGTCATCTCAGTCAGCATACGATAGGCTTCTGACCGGGTAAGTTGCGTTGTATTTGCCATAATTATCATTTTACGCTACGGAATATAAGGCTTTGATTGGTCTTTTCAGGTGTAGGATTTTAGTATATTTTGAAAAATATGCAAGCATGGGACAACCGAAATCACTTTCAGCAATTGACCGGCAGAAATGGATCTATTTATCCGGTATTAGCGGACAGAAGCCGATCATTCCAACGGATCTTAGTGCACTGGAGGAACTGGCGAAACGTCATCTCTCACCCGAGGCATATGCCTACATAGCGGGTGGAGCTGGGCAAGGGCAAACCATCAAAAATAATAGAGCAGGTTTTGGAAAATGGAGGATTCGGCCCAGTATGCTGAATGATGTGTCGGAGGTTAATATGCGTATTAGTTTCTTAGGTAAGCATTATGATGCACCACTTTTTTTAAGTCCGGTTGGTGTGCTTGAGATGGCACATAAAGATGCAGATAGAGCGGTAGCTCGGGCTTGTGAACGCACCGGTACGCCATATATTTTCTCAAACCAAGCGTCGGTAGCTATGGAAGAAGTAGCGCCATTAATGCCTAATACACCTAAGTGGTTTCAGGTGTACTGGAGTAGATCGAATGATTTGGTTGCTAGTCTGGTTGGTCGGGCCGAAGATTCAGGGTGTTCTGCGATTGTTGTAACCCTGGATACAACGATGCTCGGTTGGCGTATTCAAGATTTGGATCTGGCTTATTTACCTTTCTTAGCGGGTAAGGGTATTGCACAGTATACTAGTGATCCTGTTTTTCAGCGATTGGTGGATGGTTACGTTGAGGAATTGGATCAAGATCAGCCTCCTCGTCGGCTGACGGGGCAAACGATAAAGACTTTACTATCACTCATGAAAACTTATCCTGGTACGTTCTGGAACAACTTAAGGAGTGGCCGTCCCCTTAAAGCGGTAAGGACGTTTACACAGATTTATACCAATCCCGCTTTAAATTGGGAAGACTTGTCTTTTTTGCGTAAGCAGACCCAATTACCCATACTCCTCAAAGGTATCCTTTCGTCACAAGATGCGCAAAAGGCAGTTGATTACGGCATGGATGGGATTATTGTCAGTAACCATGGCGGTCGACAAGTGGACGGTGCCGTTTCATCGATTGAAATGCTTCCTGAAGTTCGAGATACGGTAGGGCCTGAATTCCCCGTGTTATTGGATAGTGGTGTTCGGTGTGGAGCTGATATGTATAAGGCTATAGCATTGGGGGCAACAGCCGTATGTATTGGTCGGCCTTACGCTTATGGATTGGCAATAGCAGGTGAAAAAGGCGTAGAAGCTGTTATTCGGAATATATTGGCTGATTTTGAATTAACTATGCGGTTGAGTGGGAAAAGATCAGTTCAGGAAATAATTTCTGATAAACTGGTTACGGACTAAGGAATAGATACTTGTTGTATTAGTCATGAGGGGGCGAATTATCATACTAGCCTTGCATCCAATGATATGTTTGGGTGCTGAGCGTTTATTGATGTGCTGGTGAATTCTTTTTAAAAATGATCATACGACCATACTTGTCAGGTCATCCGATTATATTCCTGAGATCATTACTGGAGATTAGAGTTTTTTTGTAGATAAATATTTACCTCATTTTATGGAAAAGGTAAACCTTTGGAAAGCAACAGCAGCTATTGTGAAGCAACAATTTGATATTGAAGAAGATGCTTCCGAACCACTCACCGAAGAAGCGTTTCATGGTTTTTTATCCAAAAAAATAGAATGGATGCTTGAATACAATATTGAGTTATTGTTTAGTACGCTATACCGTATGGATGTATCTGAAAAAAGTGTAGCTGAAGCTATGCATCCTGAGGCTGCTTTTCCTGCTCATCTGGGACTAGCTACACTGGTGATAAAGCGCCAAATGGAGCGGATTCGCACAAAAATAGACCTAAAACAACCTCCACTACAAGAAGACGAGGACTGGGGGTGGTAATGCCCCACAGCCCTCGTTACTGTATTTCATGGTAAAATGGATAAGTTCAGTTAATACTTATTGAAGAAAAAATCCTGATTTGAGGTGGATCGCCCTTGCTCAATAAAAGATAAAGCCTGTTCGATAACCATCTCATCCATTTCAATATATTTCAATCGAAGGACACGATTTTCACTTCCTGCCAACCCGCTAAGCATCAAGTATTGCCCATCAGGTGATATTTTCCAGATACCTGTTTCTTTAATGTTTAATGAGGTGTCTGGGCAAATTAACTCCTTAGAAAATGAGCCGTTTTTATCAAAAGAAACGTACACTTTAGAGCGAGCGTACTTAAGATTGTCGTTATAAAAAAAACCTAATTCTTCCAGTTGCTTGGGCGTTAGTGTATGTTCCCATGCACCACTCAAGCTTCTGGTAACATACTGCTTTTGGTTTGTCGATGCAATGGGTTGGAATTTGAGTACTATTGGCTGAGTTTCGTTAGGAGAATGGAGTATAACACCTTCGCATGAAGGTTCAATCATAAACTCACCTTCTGCTTCTAATGTTAGGGAAGGGCCAGTTTCGGTGGTATGTACCGACCAGTTTTTTACTATGTATGTCCATTCGCCTGTATCTGTTTTTATTAGCCAGTCGCTCGTACCATTTTCGTTAAAATAGATATGTAAGTCTTCATCATTTGACCAATGGCCATTGATTAGGTCTATTTCAATCTGGCGGGTCACAGGGACTTCCGGATTTGTTGTATCGAATAAACTTTGGCAGTTGCCAAAGCGTACATTTTTGGGCTGAAGAGCAATAGCGCTCGTTAGGGTCATACTCAGTATGACGGATACGAATACTTTCATGGTTACTTTTTTAGAAGCTTGTCGGTAGCTCATGTCGGATAATGTGATTGTACTGGGGTGTTGTATTATTAAAACGAATTGGGGTCTTTTATTGATCCAAAAATAATATCAACTATTTGTTAACTTTTTTATTGCCTATGGTTATCTAGTTCTTGTGTTTTTAAGGACATATAAATCACCATTAGGATGCAAATTAAACGCTGTAACCCGCAGAATTTCTCCCAAAATTCATTAAATAAATGTTAATAAATCTAAATGAATAGTTAACGGGATGTTCTGCGAATATTCGCAATATGTTTAAATATTGAGGTTCTTTTAATTTCCCAATTTCTGTTCGGAAAAGAGGGGTAGGCGTGGTTGATTCGTCCGTAGGAAGTTGTAATTACCACTAATTATAAAAGGTGTACTTTTAGGTAGGTAAAAGGTTATAAATGCTGGTAAAAACGCGTGCGCTGGTTTTCAGATCCATGAAGTATAAAGAAACCAGCCTGATCGTCGACCTCTACACAGAGGCATTGGGTTTACAAAAGGTAATTGTGCATGGTGTTCGCTCCCGTTCGGCCCGTTCTCAAGCCAGTTTGTATCAGGTACTTTCCCTTATTGATATCGTATTGTATCATCGAGATGATCGGGATTTGCATCGTTTGAAAGAAGTTACCCCTTCCTACA
>JABSSK010000085.1:11024-12906 GCA_013214265.1 Saprospiraceae bacterium
TTTGAAGTTACACGAGGTGCGGTCGGCATGTTTATAGTAGAAATAGCAAGAAAAACAATTCGTAATACAGAACAGAATAAACCACTCTTTCAATTCTTACATCAGGTTTTGCTTTATCTGGATCAGTCAAAAGTGTCGATAGCTAATGTACACCTATATTTCATGATTGAATTGAGTGGATATCTAGGTTTCTATCCGGATACCAATCATACGGAAGAATATCATTTTTTTGATTTGCAGGAAGGTTGGTATACTCAGGAAGCCCCTTTCCACGGATATTTTTTAGGGCCGGAACAAACAAGGCAGTTTGCACACCTGCAGCAGCTCGAATTATCGGATTGCCACCAATTAAAGCTATCCCGAGAGGGTAGGCATCGGTTATTAGAAAAACTGTTACTGTATTATCGGCTACATCTCGAGCATCTACCTGTCATTCATTCTCATCAAATTCTAAAAGATATTTTCTGAGGTAGGCCTATTCTAGAGTAGGTGCGATATCCAGTATGATAAAATTACCAGGATAGTACTGTGCTTTTAAACCGTACATTTTTTCCATAGTATGGATAGCTGAGCCCAAATCATAATTGGGAAAACCACCACTAAAGATGAGGTCAGGGTTTACATTTATATCGATTGTTACCTCGTATAATAATTCTAGTTCCCGCACAGCAACAGAAAGAGGAACATCATTAAAATAGGTTGTTCCATTGATCCACGAAGGTTGGTTTTGGCTAGGCTCTAAGGCTGACGCTTCCCATTTAATACCATTCCATTTTACCCGCCCCTGATGGTTCAGTTGAACGTTGTGTCCATCAAAATTACCGGTCAATGAGCCAGAATAGCTGGTTAACTCTGGCTGCCCATTTCTTATACGTACATTATAAGTGCCTACTCCTAGTTGTACCCATCCATTTGCATACGCTAAGAACAGGCCGGATGGATGAGAATTATTAAAAAAAATTTCTCCACGCATTGTTCCTCTTTTGGGTGTTCTATGCCAAAAATCAGGTTTGAGAACTAACGATGAGGCAACATGCATATATACTTTATCTCCGTTTTTCAAGATTACCGGTTCGGTGATTTTGGGTCCGGTAGCGTAGGTCTGTGTTCTTCCGATCGACCACCAGATGAGTAGGCTGGCTATAACAAGCAAGCCTAAAGTAACACGTACAATCGTTTGCCGGTTTCGAGTAAGCCTTTTGATCCGCGTTTCAGGTTGGTTGATGGATCGCTTGAGTTCATTCCAAGAGTCATGTTCAGAAAAAGCAGGAACCTTTAAAGATTTTCCAGCTTCTAAAATACGGTAGACCTGCTGGAACGCTTCGAGCTTTTCTATAGCGGCTATTTCATGTTCCTCTAATTGTTGATGAATCAAACGGTCTTTCCAATCCTTGTATGTCTCGTCATTAGGTTCTTCCATTTGGAGCTGTTATTTACGGTGAATGAACAGGACATGGTATTTATTAGTACCCAATGGTATCCTTTATAAGTCGGTTTTTATATTTTTCCAAAATAGACTAGTGTACGCACAGAGAATAGTTATAAAGAACAAAATACAAAACCAAAGAAGATCTATGGATTAAACCAATTGAATATCTAATCGTCAAAAAGAGGTCTGTCCATTTGAATCTTTTCTTAAATTGGTTTCCTGATGTCTACTAAAATGACTGCGCCCTCTTGTAACGAGATCACATACAAAAAGCTATTCTTCGAATACGCCCGAACGCTTCGTAATTATTTGTATTTCCGATGTGGTGATGCTGCCTTAGCTGATGATTTAGTGCAGGAGGCTTTTTTGGAACTATGGCGGCATTGCGAACGAGTACCTCAGCCTAAAGCCAAAGGGTATCTAGTGACCGTGTCTACTCGCCGTTTGGTGGAT
>JABSSK010000085.1:12916-15056 GCA_013214265.1 Saprospiraceae bacterium
AGAAACCGAAAAAAGATACCGACTTCGACAGCCTCGAATCCAAGCAACCATAAGTGATGGTCAGTATGCATTAGAAGAAAAAGAGTTTAGAGTACGATTGGAAAAGGCATTATCTGATCTACCTGAATCTCAGCGTATGGTGTTTCTATTGAATCGGGTAGAGAATATGTCCTATCGAAGTATGGCTGATTTTCTAGGGTTGAGTATTAAATCCATTGAACGCAGAATGCATTTAGCTTTACAGAATCTTCGGCAAGTTTTTCAGGATCAGCGTACTGGCCCTTGGTAGTTTATATGGGTAGGACCGACCTAAAAAACAGGGTGCCATGCTGTTTATCAGGTCGGTTAATCGCCAGCATTAATAAGCTTCAACATCACCGCCTATAATTGTTTTGATTCTTTTTTCTTCAGGCTCACCTTTGTAAATAATTCGTCCTCCTGTATTTGCAGAAGCTTCTAAGAATTCGATCGCTACCACTTCAATCTGCCCTCCCGTACCACTGCGGGCGTAGGTCCGTTTGGATGCAAGATCGTAGTTGAATACTTGACCACCAGTTCCGGCACTTACGCGTTGAGAAGTGGTTTCCCCCCAAAGGGTGAGCTGACTGCCTTCAGAAGCATTACATTCCAGGCTCTCTACTGCAATTTCCAAATCAATTTTTGCTCCGCTACCAGCATGTATGTCCATAGTTTCCGTTTGGATGACTTGGTTAGAGCTAACCTTAGCACCTGCATTAGCCCGAATATTGCGGATTGTTTCGTAGGGTACGTAAACCTTGATAATTTCATTTTTGTACAACCAGCTGTTAAGGACTTTTAGGCGGAGAGTTCCCCGACTTACACGAATATCAATGTCATCCTCAGGAATACCTTCTGCATAGAGGGTTACCTTTCCAGGTGTACCTTTTTCCAGATTCACATCAATATTACCCATAACGGACAGATTCTCGAACGGATCAACGGAGTAATCGGTTTGTGCCGTTATCATTTGAAAGGTAAGAAGGCAGAAACCTAATAACATAGGTTGTAAAAGTGTGGATAATTTCATCGTATGGTAGTTGTTGATTTCGTATAAAGGATGATTAACAATAGAGATTACCCCTATTTTTTCTTTGTAAAATGTGGTGCTCTCATAAAAATTCTCATTTTTGCAGAAATTTAGTAATCTTCGAAAATCAGCAGTGTATATCTATAACGCAGTTGCTGATATCATCATTACTTCTTGTCGCGTTTTTGGCGAAAGCCAAGGATGGATTATTAAGGATAAACCAATTGGACGATTGACTCAAACCATTTTTTATGGCAACACAAGACCAATTCAAGAACCTGATCGCTCACTGCAAAGAGTATGGATTTATTTATCAATCGAGCGAAATTTATGATGGCTTAAGTGCTGTTTATGATTATGGGCCTTATGGGGTTGAACTCAAGAATAATCTCAAGGATTACTGGTGGGCATCCATGGTGCAAATGCATGAAAATATTGTAGGCCTTGATTCGGCCATTTTCATGCACCCTAAAACGTGGAAAGCATCGGGTCACGTTGATGCTTTCAATGATCCACTCATCGATAATAAAGATAGTAAGCGACGCTATCGTGCGGATGTTCTGGTAGAAGATGCGATGGAGAAAATCCAGAAGAAAATTGATAAGGAAGTTAGTAAAGCTAAAAAACGCTTTGGAGATGACTTCGATCAGGAGCAGTTTGTTTCCACCCACCCTAGGGTGAGCAAGTACACCGCTGAAATTGAATCCATCCGTCAGCGACTGGCTAGTTCCATGACAAATAGTGATATGGGAGGTCTGCGCCAATTGATTGAGGATTTAGGTATTGCCGATCCAGAGAGTGGTACACGTAATTGGACGGACGTGCGGCAATTTAACCTGATGTTCTCGACCCAATTGGGCAATATTGCAGGGGAAGAAGGTAAATTGTACCTGCGTCCGGAAACAGCACAAGGCATTTTTGTAAATTTTGTGAATGTCCAAAAAACCACTCGCCAGAAAATTCCATTCGGCATTGCTCAAATTGGTAAAGCTTTTCGCAATGAAATTGTAGCTAGGCAGTTCATCTTCCGGATGCGGGAGTTTGAGCAGATGGAGATGCAATTCTTTGTCCGCCCAGGGGAGGAAATGAAAT
>JABSSK010000086.1 GCA_013214265.1 Saprospiraceae bacterium
TCCTTTAATAGTTACTTCATGGTTTGAGATGACTGTCGTATCAGCTGGTAACATACGTTTTTGTCCATAACTAGCATTCAGGCAAAGCATGAGTATCAGCCCAAAAAGAGTTTGTTTCATATTGATGTATTCATTTTTTCTAAAGTAGTGAATTCTGTTAAAAAAGTGTAGCGTTAGCGGATACCTCTAATAAGGTTGCCTCTAATGGGAAATGAAGAAACATCTGAATGGGCTTGCCAGGGAATAAAACTTGTAGAGCTTGACTACTCATGTAGAAAAAGGTGCCGTATTGCTGGGCATGCTTTTTTTGTTGTTTGAGCGCGCCAGAGAATGTCGTATGTTGGATAAGTATCAGCCCGTTATCGGTTTCTAAGAGAACATCTAGAACAGTGCGAAAATGTCGTCCCTCTTTTGGGTGATGGATTGGGTATTTCCGATATGATTTAGTGTGTGGGAATTGAAGCACCAAAAACTGTTGGTATGCCTGCATGGCTTCGACCACTAAGTGGCTATCAATGGGTAATATATCAGGGTGCATTTGTAGCGTATCCTGAACTATTTTGTGTTGTGTTGCTGAGCTGTAAACACTTGACCAACTTGTCAGGACATCCTTTATTGCGACTCCGAGTGTTGATTTCATTGGCTCGTTTACAGTGTCAAATACATCTTTGTATGTTTGTGCGGTATGAATAGTAAAGGTGAAGGGAAGATGGATCCGTTCTGTTTGATTTTTATTTTCATCAATAAAATAGGGTAGTGGAGGGTTGGTTGTTTTCCCTTCTGGAGGACTAATTAAATGGTAGGGATGTGCAACATGCTGACCTGATTCAAGTGATCGGGGAAAGGTATTGATTACAGTTTTAATGGGTAGTACCTGGTGATCCCAGATCCAAGGTGACGACTCAGAGGAAGAGTCAAGTGTGGGTATATCGTCATCATTGTGCCAGATACGATTTAACCAACGTGATGGTTGGCCTTGATAAGTTGGAAAAACGAGGTAGTCACGGGCGCGTGTTAAGCCCACATATAAGAGTCGGGCGTCTTCCTGACCCACCGTGACTTGGCGTTCTTTTTGTGCTTCTGATATTTCGATACGTTGGTACAGATTGGTTTTTCGGAATTGTTTATGGTAAGGATTGATCCAATAGCGGAGCCATCGATTTGCCAGAATGTTTTGCAGGTTAATTCCTGCATTGGTGGTTTGTAGTGTTAACCCCCACACGTCAGCACGTAGCGGCCTATCTAGGTTATGGCAAATGACCATGGGCCACTCTAACCCTTTACTACGGTGATAGGTCAAAACATTAATGGCTTCAGGCCGTTCGCCTGCCCCTTGGCGATCTTGTTTATCTTTTCTTTGATTTTCTAACCACCATAAGAAACCGCCAAGGGAGGCAGCGGTATGCAACCTATTGCAAGCTTCTTCATATTGTAATGCCATTTGGCGCATTCGCTCAATATTATTTAATCTTTGTTCTCCCTTTCCCCAGCGAAGGCAGAGGTTACGGATGGACAATTCATTGAGTACGACTTCTAGCGTTTCGCTGCTGGCGAGATCAAATGTTTGCGAACGAATACCGTTTAAGCACTCAACTGCACCAAATTGGGAAGCCCATCCCGCTTGCTGTTTTGCTGAAGTATGGTTATCGAGAAAGTGTAAACGATCGTGTAAGACCTGCTCGAGAGGAATATTTTCAGCTAATACCAGTATTTCGGCGAGCGCTAGAGAGTCGTAGGGGTTGAGTAAGTACTTCAGGGCAGCACAGATTAATCGAGCTTCTCGGGTATCCAATAGGCCTGCTCGAGAAATAGCGGCTTCAAGCCCAATTCGATGTAATGCTTCGGCCATCATTTCACAAAGCGTATTGGTGGTACACAATACAGCAATGTCACCGGGCCTGAGCTGGCGATAATTTTTTTCTCCTTTGGGCAGTACGAGTGGAGGTTTATCAAGTATCTTTTTGATCTGGATAGCTATAGTATTTTCTAGCCATGGTTTTCCAGGATGACGCTTGGAGCTACCCTCTTCGGGTTCAAACTTCATATGCCAATGCTGTAAGGCAAGCTCCACCCCTGCCGGCTCATCTATTTCGTTTTGTGACTGAGTAGTTGCTAATCGGTTTCTGTTGGCTATCAAAGCGATTTGTTCGGGAGGGAGGTCTGGGAAAGCTTTTACAAAAATGGCATTGCAGGCCCAAACGATATCTTCACGTGATCGCCATGACGTTTTTTGGATGTCATCGGGTCGAATTCCACCGGTGGCATCCAGAACACCTTTCATTAGTACAGGGTCGGCTCCTCGAAATCCATAAATGCTTTGTTTGGGATCACCAACCCAGATACTTTGATTGGTAACCGACGCTAGTTTTAAGAAAATTGATAATTGTATAGGGCTTGTATCTTGAAATTCATCTACGATAAGCAGATCAAGTTCGTCACGGAGAATTTCCTTAACGTCGGGTTGATCTAACAAAGAATTGACAAGCACTTCCATATCGGTATAATCAATAAGGCCACGCTGTTTTTTATATGCTTCATATTCAGAAAGTGCAATACTAGCTAATTCAAAGATATACTTGGTAAATGTTTTTATATCATCATGAAAAGCCTGATGGGTATCATGTTTTTGTGCAAAATCTGCAACGGGTTCAATCAGTTCTCTGCTTTTGGCACCAGGTTTGAGCTTACTTATTTTAGCCCAATCCGCCCAGCTGATTTCTTGTTTGGTAGATAAGTCTCGTAAGAGCTTTTTAAGTACTCCAATTACAGAAAGGGTAGCTTTAGTATTATCATTGTTATTAGAAATGGTCTGAATGGCTTCTTCTACTAAGGCTTGCAAGGTGTTATTCCATTCTGCTGCTGTTAATTCCGCTGGTAAACCAAGAAAGTCGCTAAACGATTGTATGGAAAGCGTAGCACTGTTTAGGAGCGTATTTTCATTAAAAGCATTAGCTCTGGCTACTTCTGTTATTTTCATTAATTCTTTTCGCCAGTCATAGTTATCATGTTGTAAGCTTAGCCGCTGGCAGAGTGTATCCATTTTTTGTACACGCTCTTCTGTCAGGACATTTGCAAGTGATTGATTGAAGAGAATTTGTTGGTCTTCTTCGACAATGATGGACACAGCAGGGGAAACACCTGCTTCGAAGGCAAAGCGCTGAAGTAACTTAACGCCGAGTCCATGTACAGTGCCAATCAGGGCATTATTTAAAAGTTCAGCTTCTTTTCTTAACCCATTTCGTAATAAGTTAACCCGTACTCTTTCCTGTAATTCAGCTGCTGCTTTTCGGGTGAAAGTCGTGGCCAGAATGGCGTCAGGCCGCACTTGCTGGTTTATGAGTAGTTCAGTGAGTTCTTTTGTAAGACGATAAGTTTTTCCAGAACCGGCACCAGCGGAGATAATCCTGATATTATGGAATGACATACATTGGGGTTTGTGCAGGTTCCAATATAAAGTAAGGAAATAAGTCATTTACACAAAGGCGAATTATTTTTTTATTAATACATAGGTTGAACGATAATCAACCCATGCGCATGCTTATTCCTTTGTTGGAGACGTAATACATAGATGCCACTCTTTTTTTGGGGTATTCTGATTTCATGCATACCGGGTGGAAGGGTAGTGCGCAACACTTCTTTGCCATTGATATCTATAACGGACACAGCTGTCTGGTCCAGCCAGTCTTGGGGTGTAGTTAAGAAGAATGAACCATCAGTTGTAGGGTTTGGATATGGATAAACTGGAAACGAAGCTGCTATGTCATCACCTGAGGTTATGATGGAGTTTGGAGGGTCTTGATTAAGGAAGAAACGCATTAATCCGCTTCCTCCCACAGGATTAACAAAGTTACCCGCAACTAAAAGGGTTGTATCATTCACCAAGTGGATATCTCCGGTGTAAAAGGAGTAGTCAGGACGGTATGCTTCGCTTAGCTCACCCCTGCGATCCATTTGTAGGAATAGCGCATCACCTTCACCAGGTCGATTGCTAATGAGAAAACTATCGCTGGCCATGGGGATAACTGTTCTTGGCCATGAAGTTGGTTCTCGATTAGGGTCGTTAGGTATCCATGAAAATGTTCTGTCTATGCGGCCATCTGGGAATAAGCGGGACAGAGATGTGTAAGAACCTAAGCCATTCAGTTGACCCGAGATCATTAGTTTGGTACTGTTTAATTCAAATATTTTACTGACCTCACTTGTTTTGTTCAATTCAGGTAGAAAGCTACCGTCAAGATTCCCTCTCGGAAATACCCTGACTAGGGATTGCGTTGTAGCTCCACCAACACTAATGTTTTCGCCACCTAAAAGCATTTTCCCATTAGAATAAGCAAAAATATCATTGACCTTATTAGCCTTGATAAGGTCAGAGAATTCCATATTGACTTGACCCGAGTAAGAGAAGCGGGCGATACGACTAATTCTTTGCCCTTCCAAGGTAAAGGAGTATGTACCATATCCAACAATAAAGGTATCATTAGGTGAATTTATCATTACGATCCCCAGGACGTCACCTAGAGTAACTGCCTCCAGTCCTGTAGAGAAGGAGGGGTCAGGTTGACCATTTGGTGAGAGCCTTTGAATAGGAAAATAAGGCCGTTCGTTAAGCCTAGGCCCATTGGTAGCCACTAGTATTGAGCCATTAGGTTGAACAATTAAATCATTTACGGAGTGTTCTCTTGGTATGGTATTCAATGCAAATGATGGATCTAGTGTCCCATCCGGTAGCAATTGTGCTAAGTGAATGGCTTCCTTTTGATTTATTTGTGTAAATAAACCACCAATAAGAATTCGCCCGTCGTCTAACGTTTGGACTTTACGAACGATACCGGAACGCTGAAGTCTTGTGAAAAAGCTGAGGTCAGGTTGGCCATTAGGTGTGAATTGCATTATGGATTCAAAAGGGAATCCTTTATAAAAACTAAACCGGCCGGCGGCCACTAGTGATCCATCATCTCGTGGCAGGATATGAAGAATAATTTCATCAGCAGCAGGGCCATCAGCAAAGGGTATCAATTCGTTGTTTGCTAAAGTATATACATCCGGTTGGCCATCGAGAACAGTAGCCACAATAGGTACTTGATTTTCTGATAGCACCAAGTCTTGTGGGTTAGGTATATCCCAATTTGCCAAAATATTACCTGACTGATCAATTGATATAAGCTGTGGGTTGAATTGCCAGGTGTAAGCTGTGAACCAAGGATTACCATCATCATCCAGAACAATGTCCTGTATGGAGGTAAGGAAGTCTCCACTTTCAAAGGTAGTTTGGACGATAAATGAACTGTCTATAATACCCGTTGGTGAAAATCTGTGTATAAATGCTTCAAAGCCCCTATTGCCTGTTGCATAATACCCACTATGGTCGGGAAGTATCTCAATTTGATAGATATCAGTAATATTTGTGGTGTCAGAAGGTTCGAACTGAAGCATCTGTCGTAGGCTACCATCGATATGAAGTTCGGCCAGCCCGCTACCATGCACGTTGGCGTGTTTCGAGAATAGACCACCCACTAAAATGGTCTGATCATCAAGTTGAGCTAGGGTTAATACACGATCATTAAAAGTCGAGGCTTGGAAGGTAGGATCAAACGAACCATCAGGAAGTAATCGGAGTACAATACCTAATTCATCGTTTTCATTGGTTTTTGGAACATATCCTCCAACCAAGAGATTACCGTCCATTTGTAAATGTAAAGCTGTTATAATCGTGTCCGTAAAAGGTACAGTAAAAGAAGGATCCTTGGTTCCATCGGGAAGCAAACGAACAACACGGAAACAATCCTTACCATTAACAAATTGAAAGTTTCCGGAGACAATTAAAGTACCGTTGTCACCAGGAATTAAATCGGTAACGGTCGCTGAGGTTGTGATTAGTGGCTGAAAAGAAGAATCTTGAAGTTGAGCAGATACAAAGGATGCCCAAAATAAAAGTAAAATGGAGAATGCTGTAATTTTCTGTTTAACAGGGGAAAACATTTGTTTCTGGATTACGATTAAAAACGCACAATAAGAGCATACTAAATATACACCGTAAAATAGAAAATTGTAACCTTTATCTTGGAAAATACCCGCATTTAATCATTTGAATGCCTTTGACTTTACGGAAATAAAAGTTTATCGCCTAAAATTTGTTTTTCCACATCATACTCTCAACGGGCTTATCCGTTCGCACATTATACTTCGCATCTTGTTTCTTATTGTAGTATCGCTCAATATGTCCGTGAACTTGGAAATAGATCAATTGGCCTATAGGCATTCCCGGATATACTCGAACGGGGTGGGTACAAGAGATTTCAAGGGTCCAGGTATTACAAAAACCAACATCACCCTTTCCAGCAGTAGCATGGATGTCAATACCGAGTCGGCCTACACTGGATTTACCTTCAAGGAAAGGAACTGCATTGTGGGTTTCTGTATACTCCTCTGTGACTCCTAGGTATAACGTGTTAGGATGTAGAACAAAGCCTTCTTGTGGTATATTGAAATGCTCAATGGTATTGTGGCGTCGGGCATCTAGGATGTGATCTTTGTAGATTGCTAACGTTTTACCAAGGTGTACATCGTAAGAGTTGGTACCTAGGCAATTTCGGTCAAAAGGCTCAATGACAATATCGCCCGTTTTGATCGAATCCAGTATCATAGTATCGCTTAATATCATTTTAATTGGTTTTACAGAAAGCCAAAGGTAAGAGAATTCATACACATGACATGTGGACTACGGAGTTGTTAATAGATAACGGGGACGGGAAATTTTTTTAAAAATGGATTTAATACATGTTTTATCCAGCCGCTAGATAAAGGGGGGGCACCAAGCAAGAAATTGGTAACCATATAATCACGAAGCATGAAAGAATAAGAGAATCTAATG
This sequence comes from Saprospiraceae bacterium, assembly GCA_013214265.1. GTDB lineage: Bacteria > Bacteroidota > Bacteroidia > Chitinophagales > Saprospiraceae > DT-110. The sequence goes on from JABSSK010000086.1 coordinate 6,872, forward strand.
TAAAAGTTAGTGGTTTAAATGAGAATTCCTACATATTTTTTAGTTCAAGTATGAAAGGTGCTATTATCCAATGGAATGATGGAAAAGCATGTATTCTATTTAAAGTAAAACAGATAGGTGAAATATATCATGGATGACTTTTTTTCAAGTTAATGAAAGAGAAAAACAATTGTAGCTGTTGTGGCGGGCATATGAAATTAGGGCTGCACATTGGTAATTAAAGGAAGATAGGATTTAGATGATAAAATCATTATCTTCTAATAAAATGGATGTTATGAAAAATAAATACTTAGTTATCATTTTTGTAATGACCTTTTGTCATGTAGGATTAGCACAGGAAATCTCGGCGTTGAAACAAGAGGTCATTTCCTCAATAGAAGATCAACGGAGTAAATTAATAGAGATGAGTGATTCGATCTGGACTTGGGCAGAATTAGCTCTTATCGAGGAAAAGTCATCTAAGCTATTAGCTGATTATGCATCTGCTAATGGTATGAGGATAGAAACAGGTGTAGCGGGCATGCCAACCGCTTTTATAGCTTCTTACGGTTCGGGATCGCCGGTAATTGGCATCTAGGGGGAGTTTGCTGCACTTCCTGGTCTATCTCAAAAAATATCCCCGCAAAAAGAACCACTAGTTTCGGGGGGATCCGGTCATGGTTGTGGGCATAATTTGTTTGGAGTTGGGAGTATTGGCGCTGCTGTAGCTATTAAGGAGTTGATTGAATCAGGGCAGTTTCAGGGAACCATTAAGTTTTTCGGTACCCCTGCTGAGGAAAAATATTTTGGAAAGTTGTACTTCGCGCGGGATGGTTATTTTGATGATTTGGATGTTTGTTTAGATTGGCATCCAAGCGCTGAAACAAAAGCAGAGATGCAGAGTTCCAAGGCACTGGTAGATTTTATTGTTACTTTTCACGGACAAGCTGCCCATGCCTCATTAGACCCTTGGAACGGACGTTCCGCTCTGGACGGGCTTGAGTTTTTTACAACGGGCTTAAATTATTTACGTGAACACGTTAGACCGGAGGTTAGGATTCATTATCAAATTATGCACGGAGGAGATGTAGTGAATGTTGTTCCAGATTACGCTAAAGTGTGGACCAGAGTTAGAGATTCTAAAACAGAAACCATGCTTGCTGTTTATGAGCGTACGAAAAAGATTGCTGAGGGTGCGGCAATGATGGCGAATGTCGATTACGAGATAAAGTTAGTTAGTGGCCTGCATGAAGTCATTGTTAATCGAACAGGCGGGAAAGCATTACATCGAAATTTAGAATTGCTTGGTCCTCTTGAATATACAGAGGCTGAAAAGTCATTTGCTTATGGAATTCAGCGTGCTACGCGTAAACCTAAACTGGGTATTGATGGCAGTATTCATCCAATTGAACCAACCTTAGAGCATCCAATGGGTGCATCTTCAGACGTAGGTGATGTAAGTTGGTTAGTTCCTGAGATTCGATTGGGTGTTACAACAGCACCAGTTGGGACACCTTGGCATTCATGGGCAGTTGTAGCATGTGGTGGTATGTCAATCGGGCATAAAGGTATGGTATACGCTGCCAAAGCTTTAGCCATGACAATGGTTGATCTGTTTGAGAAACCTGATTTGGTTGAAACTATTCAGCGTGAATTCGACGATAGAATGAAAAATAAAATGTACAAAGCAATTTTACCAGAGGGTCCTCCTCCATTATCAGGGTATAATTGAACGCATTAGGAGATTTACTTTAGCCATGAATAATGTAGTTTAATTAACCCTAATCCCAATTAGTCGATATTACCGTTTTCTGTTATTTTACGCCCGTTTTCTGCCAGTTATAACCGTTTAAACCGAAAATATACGATTTGTCAAAAACAAATAATGTATATTTAAATAAGACAAATGAATAGTAGCCCACTTGAAGCAACCAAACAATATTTCTTTTCGTAATTAATTAGTGTTCGACTATAAACTTAGGAGAAATGGGGAATAAAATTCTTTTTGTTGACGACGCAAGAACTTTTAGAAGGTTTGTAAAAATGTATCTAGCCAAACAACACCAAGTGGTAACTGCTGAGAATGGTGAAGAGGCTATGAACTTACTTCAAAGCGGTTATTATCCAGATGTTATCATCAGTGATCTTCAAATGCCGATTATAGACGGGCAATCCATGATTAAAATGCTCAAAGCAGATAACAAATTAAAGCAAATACCGGTAATCATACTGTCCGGAAATGATAAAAGCAGCGAACGAGTAAAACTGATGAAAAGCGGAGCTGTTGACTATATCGTCAAACCATTTAATCCGGCTGAGCTTGAAATTCGCTTGTCAAACTTGCTTCGCCCTAACAGATATACAGCGTAAGCAAAAATTCAACTTAGTCCCTCCCACAAATCATTACCAGCGTTCATTTGTATAAAAACATGTACCATGTTTTGGTAGAATGTTATGTCTATAACTTAAAACTTATGTAGGTCACAAATACTAGATTCCTTAAAATATGAGAAATATTGAGTCAAAAATGACTTCCAAATTCGGAGTGAAATGGGCGCGCAGTGACGATGAATTAAATTCTTTCAGATTACCCATTTGGAAAAGACTTTTTGACTTATTTTTTGCGAGCCTAGCATTAATTCTATTGTCACCAATCTTTTTGATTACTATAATTCTAATCCGATTAGAATCTAAGGGAGCTATATTCTATGCAGCGAAAAGAGTAGGAATGAACTATCAAGTTTTCGATTTCTACAAATTTAGATCCATGTCACTGGGTGCGGATAAAATGGTTTCAAAGCTCCAGATGGATAATCAGTATCTGAAAAACAACAAATCGTCATTAACCGAACCCACGAGAGGTGATATGTTAGGGTCCGAGACAGAACCGATTCTCATCGGAGAGGAAGGACCCATAATGGAATCGGACTATTTATCTGAAAAAAGAAAAAAGCAGAAAGCCTCTTTTTTCAAGATCAATAATGACCCAAGGATTACAAAAGTAGGTTACTTTATCAGAAAAACAAGCATTGATGAGTTACCCCAGTTAATTAACATAATAAAAGGAGATATGTCCGTTGTTGGCAATCGCCCGCTGCCATTATACGAGGCAGAGGCTTTAACTACAGATCAATGGGCAGAAAGGTTTTTGGGTCCTGCAGGCCTCACTGGATTATGGCAGGTAGAAAAGCGAGCTAAGTCCTCAGAAATGTCCCCTGAAGAACGAAAAGCATTAGATGTATTTTATGTCAGAAATTTTAGTTTTTGGCTAGATCTTAAAATAATTCTACGAACTATCCCCGCGCTTTTGCAAAAAGAAAACGTTTAATTACATGAAAAACTTAGTAGTACTTGCCCTAGCGTGTTTTTTCTTCCAGATGGCAAATGGACAGGAAGGACCGGAAGAAAGTCCTAAGGACCCCTTTGAACCACCAAGGCCGGAAATGTTAACTGTTCCAGAAAAAGATGAATTCGAAATGCCCACCCTTGAGGCTGTCATTGATTCCGCTTTGAAGAACTCACCTTTACTAAAAGTAAATCTTTACCGTCTAGCAACTCACGATCAAAAAGTCCTGTTAAACCGAAAGAGCTGGTTGGATAACATAAGCATTCAAGGCAATACCTCCTATGGTATTTTTAATCAGCTTGCCAGCCAGGTTTCACAGGAATCAGGAGTTCAAACGAACTTTAATTCCTTGAACCAGACTGCCCGTGGGCAGTACTTTGTAGGAGTCAGTATGAGAGTGCCTGTAAGCGTTTTTGCGAGTCGTAAACAACGAAGAAATATTGATCGACTAGAGCGTGAAACAATGCTGTGGGAGCACGAGCAAATAAAAAATGACATCCGAAGAATTATCATTGAAGAATTTTATGCGCTACGAAGTCTCAAAGAAAGCCTGGATGTTCTAAGGAATCTTCTGGAATCGGTACGTATCAGCTATGTTATAGCAAAAAAAGATGTTGAAAACAGAAGGATGGGACTGGATGATTTTGGTGGAGTTGCTGCAATTTTCAATAAGGCTCAAATCGATTATTCAAAAACAAAGAATGAATTCTATCGTCAGCTTGAACTTATTGAGATGTTGGCAGGTGCCGAATTTCGCTAAATATAAAATCTGGAGTCATTCTCAAAGGGCAGGATCCTCAATAGCATCAAATAGTAATATACGATTTATAGGTGCCTAAAATTACTTCGATAGCGTGAATATATTTTATTTCATACGAGTTTTGGTCAGCAACATCCCTATTATTATGGGCATACCCTTAGTTTTAGGTGGCATAATGTATGTTGCTACAAAAGATCAAACCGGAAATTACACTTCCAGTACCACCATATTTACAGCTATCACGTCCAATGTTTCTATTGAAAATATTGGAGGAAATCGGGTAGACCAATTTGCTGCTGCGATTGCCTACAATAATTTGATGAGTATTATTGAATCCAAAAGAGTAACCGAAGAAACGGGCCTTAGGTTATTAGCAAGGCACTTGCAATATACTAATCCGCAGTTTGATATTATTTCTCAAAAGTCATTCAAGAACTTACATGATATAGTGCCTGAGGAAGTTAAAGATCTAGTTGTACCGGGTAATGAAGAACGAACCTATCAGAACTTTATGCAGTACCTACGTTCGGATAAAGAGAACTTTCTTTACAACCTTCTAAATCTAGAACATCCACATTACAGCCGCGCAGCATTGAGTAAAATCAGCACGTATCGACAACGGAATAGTGATCTTTTAAAGATAAGCTATGAGTCTGATGATGCCGGAGTATGTTATCAAACGTTAAATATTCTATTAGAGGTTTTTATTCGGGTAAATGCATCAATGAAACAAGATCAAACCTATGCTGCTGTATCATTTTTTGAGAAGCAACTGGAAGATGCTTCTGAGGATTTGCGGTTGGAGGAGGAACGTTTACTTCAGTTTAATACAAGAAATGAGATCATTAACTATTACGAGCAAACTAAATTTATAGCGGGCCAACAAGAAAAAATTGACTTTAGGGTGCAGGAAATAGCTATGGATTTGGAGGCATCAAAGGCCGTTGTGGAAGCATTAGAAACTGAAACTAAGAATAGGTTTAACATCAACTTAAGAAACAAATCAATTCTTGATTTAAGGGAAGAATTAATTGATGTAAATAGTAGGCTGGTAGAATTGGAAATCGAAGGATCTTCTGATGAACGTTTAGGGTTTCTCAAACAAAGGCAATTACTGGAGGCTAAACTAGAGGAGCGAGTTGATTCATTATATATTTTTGAGCGTAACAGTGAAGGGATCGAAATTGAAAGATTACTTAATGATTGGCTGAAAAATGTAATTGAATTCGAGAGTGCTAAGGCTCGATTGAACTCGATGGAGATAAAGCAAGTCGAATTTATGAAAACTTATCGTCGCTTTGCGCCTATGGGAGCGATTCTAAAACGAATTGAACGCAAGATTAATGTTAATGAAAGAGCATATCTTAACATCCTTCATCACTTAGGACTAGCAAGACTGAAACTCCAAAACGTGGAGATGATGTCAGATATGAAAATACTGGACTCACCTACTTTACCCATTGAACCAAACCCTACGAAAGGGCTATTATTAACTGTAGCTGTTATTATTGCAGCAGGCATCTTTACTTGTTTGGCTATTTTTGTCTTGGAACTACTTGATCAGCGTATTAGGAATGGGACTAAGCTAAGGAAATTGACAAATCTGGAATCTGCTACCGCTTTTGCTAAGGAGTTTACACCAAATAAGAGAAAATACGACTTTGAGTTATTAAGGTATCGATCTACTCGATTTATGGTTGATCACATTACCTTGAATGTCCCACCTCGCCAAGTTGGACAACCGAGTTTTATCATGCTTTTAAGCCACTGGAATCAGGAGGGCAAAAGTTATATGCGCCAACAATTAATGAATCAGCTAGCAAAAGGTGGACACTTTTGCTTTAGCATAGTTTATGATGAAAAGGATGTAGCAACTGAAGGCTACCCATACATCGTTCTGAACACTAACGACTTGGATGAGTTTGATTCTTTTAAAGATTATCTTAAAGTGTATCATCCTTTGTTGAGTAATCAAGGCGGTTACGCTTTTGTTGAAGCTCCACCGGTGTGTAATGGTTTATCTAATCCTGTATTAATGCGGAATTGTGACTTACGGTACCTACTTTTTGATGCCACACGCACTTGGAGTGAGGCAGATAATACTTACCTGAGAAAGGTCAGTTCCTTGAAGGAGGGTGGATTATTTACTATCCTGAATAAAGCTCAACCACAGGATATGAGTGATTTTATGGGTGAAATTCCTAAACAGCGCAATAGCTTTCAAAAATTTTTGAAGTATCGCTTACTCAAAAAATATATCTGATGGCATGGCTCAATAAGATATGGCCTCGATTACAGCAGTCCGACAATTTCTATTCTCTAGCAGGGAATTTAATCTACTCATCAGTTAGTATTATTACCTTTTTATTGATGGTCAGGTTATTAGACAAAGAAATTTATGGCCGATGGGTAATATATGTTACGGCTGTAACATTAATAAATATGTTTCGACATGGCCTGACGGGAACTCCAGCTATCCGTTTAATATCTATGCATAACGGTACGAAGAAAAGAGCTGGTATAGCGGCTTCTTACCAATTGAGTATTCTGACTAATTTTGTTATCGCTCTATTATTTATTCCATGCTATTTTTTATTTGGCGATAGTTTTCCCAATAGTTATTATATACCAGTCTTGCTTTTTTATCCATTATTAGCTTTATCATGTATACCTTATAATCAGGCAGAGGTCCTATGCCAAGGGGAGGTAAATTTTAAGCGCTTGCTTGTAATCAAGGGGTTAAATATTGTTTTTGTTTTTGTGGGTATTACCCTTTACATTTTTTCGACCGACCAACCTAAATTTGAGGATATCGCTTTAGTACACATCTTGATGAATGCACTCTGTGGCTTTGTAATAATGTTAAAGAAATGGGATGCTTGGCATGTAATTTGGTATTGGGACTTGAAAACAATTAAAAGTACACTTAATTTTGGATGGTTCTCAACTGCCAGCTATATTGGAAGTAATTTATTAAGAAGCAGTGACACCTTTATCATGAGTATGTCAGCTGTAATGGGAGCAAACGCGATCGCAATTTATGCCATACCCCTTAAATTTGTTGAACTCATTGAAATACCGCTACGAAGTTTTACGACTACTGCTTTTCCGAAGCTGTCTCAAGCCTATCATAAGGGTCATTCAGAGTTTAACATACTATTGAGCAACTATTTGGTGGGTACTGCTTACCTAATTTTACCTATACTATTATTCATACTTGCTTTTACTAATCCATTACTAGTTTTTATAGGGGGAGAAGAATATGCTGATTCAAGAGATTTGCAAAGGACTTTGGTGAACATTATGTGCTTTTACATACTAATGTTACCCTTTGATCGGTTTTCGGGTGTTGCATTATTTGCTTTGGATAAACCAAAACTCAATTTTTGGAAAATATGGCTAATGCTTTTTGCTAACGTTGTGTTTGATTGCATTGCCGTATTTGTCTTTAGCTCGCTGCCCATGGTTGCCGTCGCTACGCTTTTATTCACCGCTTTAGGTGTTGGTATTGGTTGGTGGTATATTTATCGCGAATCGGCCTTTTCTTTTAGTTTACTTCTTCAATCGGCCAAGGAGATATGGGCTATTCTGCCTTTCAATAATTTTAAAGGAGCTAGATCTTCATAAAAAATCTTATCAGATGAATCCTTTTAATTGATTCCATCGTAAATTTTTCATGTGTAACGAAACAGACGCTCAATATTTTTGAGATGTATGATCAGGATGATATCAGATTATGTAATTAAAAAACGATTTTCCGTATGAAGCGTCCTGAAAAAAATCGTTGGGGGCTCATTTTATATCTGCTCTTTATTGCCATCCTAATCATATGTATGGCGTTAATGATGTTCTTTTTTGTTGGCGGAGATATGGGTAAAGGCCTGATACTAACCGCAGTACCTTTTATAACACTTTTGGTAAGCTCGATTTTTATAAATCCTATTTTTGGTGCTACCGTCCTTTTTACTGTCAATTATATTGCAATCGGTTTAGCACGCTACATTCCAGCACCCCTAGGCTTAACT
>JABSSK010000087.1:0-11734 GCA_013214265.1 Saprospiraceae bacterium
GCAGCAACAGCGTAATGTACCATCCCCAGGCGTAGACCAGGAACCTCCGGTTATTTCATCTCCCTCAGATTTAACAACCGAACTACCACCTGAGAAAAACAAACAAATAAAGGATTCTTTTCAGGAAAAGGAGGTTGTCAGAATTTTGCTTGAAAGTGGCCATCAATGGTATGATGAATCCAATAATCGTACCGTAGCTATGTTTATCTTGGATAATGTAGATGATATCCTATCTGATTTTCGGCATAATGCCTATCAAAATATAATATTAGAATACAAAGCACGACTGCAACGAAAGGAATTAACCCATACCTCCTATTGGCTTAACCACCATAATGTGGTTATCAGTAAATTGGTTACGGATCTTATTTCTTTCCCTCACGAATACAGTGAGAACTGGGAGAAAATGTGGGATGTTTACCTCAATCAAAAATATCCGGATCAAAACTACCTGTCAGATGCCCAAATGGCTGTCAAGCGGCTCAAGATGAAAAAGATTAAAGGTAAGATGGAAGAGGCAAGGCAAATGATAGCTAACCTAACTCCTGCGGATAACGACAAGATTATGGATTATATGCAGTTATACCAGCACCTCAAAAAAATGCACGACGATATTGCTGGTGAATTCGGTAGTGTAGTGCTTTAGTTGAGAAGGTTATACATGGCTTTACCCACCTCATCTTATTGGCAGATATACATAGGAAAAAAGACCTAACCATATGAAATGGTTAGGTCTTTCAAAAGATTAATTGCTGTCCATACAGTTCAAGTCTTCAAAAGCTTGTTTCAGACGAACACGGAACTGATCTTCAGCAACCCGCAACCATTTGCGCGGATCGTAAAACTTTTTGTTTGGAGAATCAGGACTGTCAGGGTTGCCAATCTGCGTTTGTAAATAGTCTTTCTTTTCCTCGTAGTAATCACGTACACCACTCCAGAAAGCCCATTGCTGATCGGTATCGATATTCATTTTTACGGCACCGTAATCAATAGCTTCTCGAATTTCTTCACGGCTACTACCAGATCCTCCGTGAAAAACGAAATTCACCGGACGATTAGAATCCGTACCAAACTTTTCCTTAATGTGCGCCTGTGAGTTCTTGAGAATCACGGGCTGCAACTTTACATTACCAGGTTTGTAGACACCATGTACATTACCAAAAGCAGCAGCTACCGTAAAGCGATTACTGATGGCGGATAGTTTTTCGTACGCATGAGCAACTTCTTCGGGTTGCGTATACAAAAGTGCGTTATCCACTTCCGTATTATCAACACCATCTTCTTCACCTCCGGTAACCCCCAATTCAATTTCCAGAGTCATTCCTAGTTTTTCCATGCGCTCGAAATAGCGCACGCAGGTATCAATGTTTTCTTCCAATGGCTCCTCAGAAAGATCAAGCATGTGAGAACTAAATAAAGGATAGCCTCTAGTTTCAAAGAAACGTTCTCCAGCATCCAGAAGACCATCTACCCAAGGCAGTATTTTTTTGGCGCAGTGGTCTGTATGTAAAATCACGGTAACCCCATAGGCTTTCGCCATAGCATGTACATGCATAGCTCCGGAAATACCACCGAGTACGGATGCTTGCTGATTTTCATTGGATAGTCCTTTACCAGCATAAAATGAAGAACCACCGTTTGAGAACTGTACAATTACGGGTGAGTTTACTTCTCGGGCTGTTTCTAGAACGGCATTAATCGTATTGGTCCCGATTACATTGACTGCCGGAAGGGCAAAATCATTTTCATTCGCATAGTTGAGAAGGTCCGTAACTTCATCGCCGTGTAAAACACCGGCACGAAATTTTGTCTTGGTGCTAGCCATAGGATACTATCGTATTTTTTTATCAAAAGTAGATTATGCGCTTTTCAAAAAGGCTAGCCAAAAATACAATAAACTCGGACAATCGCTTCAAACCTTTAAATGGGTTTTTCCAGAATATAGATATGCGGGTGTGGAATGGTGGAAAATAACCAAAATGGCAATGACTAGGACAACCATATAGTAGAAGGGTTCGAGCACTTATGCGTACTCGAACCCTCCATGTAGTGGAATTACAACTATGGTTATCCTAGATGATTCCTTTTTCCGTGAGGTATCGTTCTGCATCTAAAGCGGCCATGCAACCAGTACCAGCTGCTGTGACTGCTTGACGGTACACATGATCTTGAGCATCACCACTAGCGAAGACACCTTCTTTATTAGTGTGGGTGGAGCCCGACTTTGTAATTAGGTATCCTGTATCATCCATATCCAGAGCATCTTTAAAGATATCGGTATTGGGTTTGTGACCGATAGCTACAAAAAACCCTTTTACATCAATAATAGACACTTCGCTTGTCTTGTTATTGATTACACGTACGCCCGTTACTTCATCTTCGCCCAGTATTTCCTGTGCTTCCGTATTCCAGTGTACTTTAATATTTTCAGTTTTCAGGACCCGGTCTTGCATAATCTTTGATGCACGTAACTCATCTCGGCGCACAAGCATATGCACGGGTGGTGCTAACTTGGATAGGTAGAGTGCTTCTTCAGCAGCCGTGTCACCTCCACCAACAATGGAAACTTCCTGACCACGGAAAAAGAAACCATCACAAACGGCACAAGCCGAAACGCCTTTGTTGGTAAGTCGTTTTTCGGATTCTAGCCCTAGCCATTTGGCACTAGCACCCGTTGAAATAATAATGCTATCGGCTTTGATTTCCTGGCCTCCTTCCGTCCATATCGAGTGTACATCACCTTCAAGATCCACTTTGGTAATCATTTCATAGCGAATATCCGTTCCAAAGCGCTCCGCTTGCTTACGGAAATCCTCCATCATTTGAGGACCCATTATACCGTCGGGGTACCCAGGATAATTCTCGACATCTGTGGTAATCATCAATTGTCCGCCTGGCTCTTTACCGGTAAATAAGATCGGTGAAAGATTTGCGCGGGCTGCATAAACAGCAGCGGTATAGCCTGCCGGCCCCGATCCGATAATCACACACTTATGGTGTTCAGCAGCTTCTGGCATAAGTTTGGTTTTTACTTTAGTTTTTCTAAATACAACAGGAATGCAAAAATAGGTTTTATGTTCAGAACATAAAGCAACTTACTCGAGTAACTTTATGACCATAACAGCTTCAGTTGTTGCTAAGTTTAGCCAGAAGCATTTATCTGCCCGTACCGCAACTTCGCCGATGATATGCAACCGCTGGGCTTATGGTTTTGTTTTATTCCAAAAAAAAAGATAGTTTCCTAACCATATCAAACCGATTATTATGATACTGACTTATGGTCTCGGCCTGATTGGGGCGCTGTTCATGTTAATTTTGTGGTTCAGATTTCGGTCGCAGGCACAGGCTACTTCTTATCGGAACTTATTTTTTCTCTGCTTACTCGTATTTTTGGGTAGCCTCCTAGGCCAACCAGCCCCAGTAGCTTTTAAATTTCAGGTACTTCTTCGCGACCTTCTTTTTGTCGGTGTTTTGGGTACCGCTTTCAGTTATATTGCCCAACTTAGAACCTTCTTCTGGATTGGTTTTGTACTCACAATAATGGGTGGTTTTTTTTATTTTAAAAATGTTCTACAACCCACCTTCCCATACCAGAACCAAATGAAAGAGATTAGCCTTGATCCCAGTGGTGAATGGATCATGGAAGTCGCTCAGGGAACCGATATCGACAAGCTTCGGGCTGATTTTGCACGGTATGATATAGCAATGGAGCGCGCATTTTTTCCAGCACGACCCGAAGCGACTGACCTCGATGATTATTACATGGTAAATATTCCAGATGGCGCCCAGCAAGATCGACTTAAAAAAAAGCTATTACGGAAAAAAGAAATAGAGCATCTAGAAGATAATGAGGTGGTTGAAGCCAGCCCTTTATCATCTACCAAGCTTTCCGCTCCGATCAAGCAACGCTACGGATTGGACGACCCTGGGCTAGAGCACCTATGGGGTTTTGATCGTATGAAGATGGACCAACTGTATTCATTACTTCATGGAGTTTCTCCTAAGCGTAAAGCACTGGTTGCTATCTTGGATACAGGCGTTGATAGTGAACACGAAGATCTACAAGCCAATTACCGATCGATTAAATCGTCTTATGACAATGATCCGCGTGGGCATGGTACACATTGCGCAGGGATAGCTGGTGCTGTTTCTAACAATGGGGTAGGAGTAGCCTCTTATTCTCAGTCGAATAGTTTTGTAGAGGTTACCAGTATCAAAGTTCTGAATCCGTATGGGATGGGAAATCAGCGTACGATCATTAAAGGTATACTTGAAGCGGTGGATAAAGGAGCGGATGTAATTTCCCTTTCGTTGGGTGGGCCATCAACGGACTCACGCCAGAAGGCATATTCCGAAGCAGTCGCTTACGCTAAAAAAGCAGGGGTAATTGTCGTTGCTGCAGCGGGCAACTCCAATCTTAATGCCAAAGACTATAGTCCGGCCAATGCCGATGGCCTGATCACGGTCTCTGCTGTTGATGATAAGCTACATAAAGCTGTTTTCTCTAATACGGTTCAGGATGTTACGATGGGACTAGCAGCACCAGGTGTTGGCATCTACTCCACAATTCCAGGCAGTAAATACGATACCTACAACGGGACTTCTATGGCAACGCCCTATGTATCGGGTTTAATTGGGCTCATGAAAAGCTTGAAGCCTGACCTCACAACGGAGGAAGCATATACCATGCTGAAAAAATCAGGGCAAAAAACAGATCAAACCCGATTGACAGGTAAATTTATTCAACCAGCAAGAGCCGTGAAAGAAATACTAAATCAGTAGCCTTCTACAGATGCACCCGCAGGCAATAAAACTAACTGAATAACATTATCAGATGGGAAATAGTCCCTGGCCGCCGCTTGAATGTCTTTTGCCGTAAGGCTATACAGATAATGCGCAAATACCGCTGGATGTAAACCACGCAGCGGTATTTGTTGGCGGAATCGTGTTGTAATCTGACCAAGCCAGAAGCTGTTTTTTTCTTGACCCTCCTGGAAAGCTTGCCACTGTGCTGCCTGAAAATTCAACAAATACTGGTTAGCAATTTCGCTTTCCTGTAACGTAAAAATTTCATCGTAAATAGTTGATAAGAGTGTATCCAGCATCCCTTGATCACAGTCAAATCGGATACTGGTTCGGAAGTTTGGTGTCGGAAAAGGAAGGATCGTACCACGAACACTCGTTCCATATACACCACCCAGTTCTTCCCGCATACGTTCGCGCAAGCGAACCCTTAGTATGGAAAGCATAGCCTGATAGGCTAACCTGGATTCCGAATCGTAAACAAAATCATTATGCCAATTGATTTCTACAATAGCTTTGGGAGCCGAACCACCCGTCAATACCGTATCAATTTTCCCAGGAACCAAACGAGTACCTGTGTCTTTCCAGTTTTCACTGTGCCCGCTTGCTGGTAATCCGCCAATATATGTAGCTACTAAATCAGGGAATGTGGCTAAATCTATGTTACCAACAAAAACAAAGGTGAAGTCCGTTAGATCGCCCAGTCTTTCACGAAAGATTGCATACATGGTATCCATAGAAAGCTTTTCCAATGCCTGGACCTTGGGAATACCCCGCCGTGGATGATTACCATAACGCACAGCAAATGATGTTTCGCCAAATTGATAATATGGATTCTTCGTAAGGTTCTCGAGTACACCTCTTTGCTGCGCCAGATAGGTTTGGAGCACTTGCCCGTCCTGACGAGGTTGCGTTACATATAAGTGAATCAGCTGTAATAACAGTTCGACATCAGCTTTGGTCGTTCGGCCGCTAAACCCTTCATGCCATTCCCCAATAAAAGGGGAAATAGAAATACTGCGACCAGCTAGTTTCTTCGCCAGTTCTGTAGCCGAAAAGTCGGCTAGCCCAGACTGATCAATAAGCGAAGAAGCCGATGCTGCCTGTTGATACTGGTCGTTGCTATACACCGAATGCCAACCAGGTGAAAAGGCCGACATCAGGATTACATCATTTTGCAATGCAGTAGGTTTAACAATTAACCGCACAGCATTGGGGAGTCGGTATTCATGCACGTCAAGTTGCGGGTGTGCGCGTATTTTTTGGGCTTTCTTTGCTCTTAGTGTCGTGGAAAAAAGGGCCCCTTCATTAATATATTCACGGTACGGTTCGTATGCTTTGTTAGCGGATTGCGTGATCCAATTCCATACCTCATCCTTATCGGGCAAATGGTCACTATGGGCTGCTGGCGCTTTGATAATCAAAATTGATTCTTTGCCGGCTAGCCAACCAGGTAAGAGCTTATTCACATCATCCAGCGAAATACTGTCCATAATGGCCGTTGCTTCGATCAGTCGGTCGGTTGGTGATTGCAGCGGTACTTGATTTAAAAAGTGATTTACGTATTCGGCTGCAAGACGGGATGATGTTCTTTGATTCGCTTCCGTTGCATCTAGAGCTAATCGTTCCAATAATTCCTTTTTTTTGCGATCGAGCTCACCGGGTAAAAAGCCATCTTGACTTACCCGGAAGGTTTCTTCAAGAACGGTCTGGAAGCCTGCTTGTAACTGATCAGATGCCGTTAGTGCTGAAATGAGATAATAGAATTTTTTGCCCAGACCCCGGTTTCGTGCTGAAGTCCCAAAAGTAAACGTAGGATTTGTTTGTTGGATCTCATATAAGCGGGCTCCCATCATACGGTTAAAAAGGGTGTGTAAGTACTCCGAGCGCTTGGTTTTTTTTGCTAGCGAGTCCGAGAACAGCGGTAGATACCATTCTATTTCAGTAAATGCAGCTTCCGGATCGGTTAGGACCTCAAAAGAAAAGCCCGTTGGCATGGCAATCGAGCGATCCATCTCAGGAAGAGGCCCTGAATCAGATGATATGGAACCAAAATACGTTTTGATAAGTGACTCTGCTTCCTGAGGATCAATATCGCCTACCGCTACGACCGCCATGCGGTCAGGCCGGTACCAGGTCGCATAATAATCCGTAAGTGCGGATACCGGAGCATTACGAATAATAGCGGTATCACCAATAGGAAGGCGGTTGACATAACGTGATCCCGGATACAGTAAATTCCGCACAGCATCCCTTTGCCGCTGGTTTACATTCAATCGGGTTCTCCATTCGGAAAGAATAACGCCCCTTTCCTTATCTACTTCCTCGGGATCGAAAGAAATACCACTAGCCCAATCGGATAAGATGAGCATGCCACTATCTAATGCACTAGCTGTGTTGGTTTTAATTTGTAGCAGATAAACCGTTTCATCAAAACTAGTGTAAGCATTCAAGTCGGGCCCAAACCGCATACCGGTTGATTCCAAGTATGTGATGAGTTCATTTTTCTTGAAATGGGTGGTACCATTAAAGGCCATGTGTTCAACAAAGTGCGCGAGTCCTCGTTGATTCTCGGATTCCTGCATGGATCCCGACTTGACGGCGAGCCTGAGCTCAACCCGCTTGCTAGGCTTCGAATTACTTTGAATAAAATAAGTGATACCATTGGAGAGGGTATCAGAAATCAGACTTGCGCCTCTTAGTGAGTTATCCTGAGCAGTCATTGTGATGGAACAAAAGCCAAACCAAAAGATTAAAATCAGTTTATCCCACCCACCGGTACTGTTGCAATGTGCAAGCATATTATTTGGTTAAAATCATTTGTAGCGTTAGTAAATATGGCTCTTTAAGCCTTATCCTGTACTCATTTTTTTGAAAATGTACTAACCAAATGCAAAAGAACCTCGGAGTATACGCGCAATTTTGTATACTTAATTGCCTTTTTACAAACGCCTCATCAAGAAGATAATAGTATGAAAAAAACAGCACTGTATTTCATTTTGGGTATGGTATTATGCACGATAGGATGTAATGCACCTACAGATGTAGAAACTGTTCAAGGACAAACCGCGCCTGCACCTGCAGAAAAACAAATCGAAAAACGCCTCGCAGAACTGGATATTACCTTACCTGAGGCTAGTAGTCCGGTAGCGAACTATGTCAATGCCGTAACCACAGGGAATTTGGTTTTCCTGGCTGGTAAAGGACCAAAACAAGCGGATGGGACCTACATTACCGGAAAAGTAGGTACCGACCTCACCGAAGAAGAAGGATATCAGGCTGCCCGCTTAGTTGGTATTAACCAGCTCGCTGCTTTGCAGGCTGAAATCGGAGATCTGGATCGCGTAGTTCGAATCGTAAAAGTATTGGGTATGGTTAATTGTGGTCCAGATTTTACAAATCAACCCGAAGTAATAAATGGGTTCAGCGATTTAATGGTAGCGGTTTTTGGAGATAAAGGCAAACACGCCCGAGCCGCAGTCGGAATGGGTTCTTTACCACGAGATATAGCAGTAGAAATTGAAATGATCGTTGAAATCCAATAATTAAGATTATGCACACGCATGAAAAGTCGGCCATAAATGGCATACTAAAACTCAGATCTATTTATGAAATCATCCGCAAGGTTTTTTACTCTAAAATTCAAAAACATGAACAAGCACATCATCTTAGCCTTACTGCTATTACCTTGCTTTCTGGCTCATAGTCAAGACACCGAGACTTTTACTGCGGAGGGCCTATCAGAACCGGTGGAGATCATAGTTGATCATTGGGGTATTCCTCATATATATGCTCAGAATCAGTATGATCTGTTTTTTGCGCAGGGATTCTATGCTGCGAAAGATCGTTTGTTCCAATTTGAAATTTGGCGTCGGCAAGCTACCGGAACGGTCGCTGAAATCTTAGGCGAACGTGAGCTACAAAGGGACATAGGGACCCGCTTATTTCAATACCGAGGGGATATGACTCGGGAGTTGAATTCCTACCATGACGATGGGGTTGAGATCATCTCAGCTTTTACAGATGGCGTAAATGCTTATATTGCTCAGATTTTACAGACACCAGATCAATTACCCCTTCCATTCCAGTTGCTGGGAATTCAACCCCAGCCATGGACGCCTGAAGTAGTTGTCAGCCGCCATCAAGGACTGCTTGGTAATATCGGTGATGAGTTGGTAACGGCTCGGGCGGTATCTATTTTAGGTCCGGAAAAGGTCCAGTCTTTATCGTGGTTCCATCCCCAAAAACCAGACCTAAATATCGACAATCGTATCGACAGTGCTACACTTTTTGAGTACCTCATAGCTCCGTATACTGCTTTTCGTAGGCCGGTACGGTTTCAACCCGAAGACTTACTCGCCGACGTTCGTAATCCTGATATGGAGGAGTATCGCAACCTGGCACTGCAGGAAGAAGTAAATTATCAGCGAATGCTCGAAGAGGATATCAATACGATAGGAAGCAATAACTGGATCGTCTCGGGAGAACATACAGAAAGTGGTTACCCCATGATGGCCAATGACCCACACCGTACACAAGCGGTACCTTCTTTGCGGTATATGGCTCATCTGGTGGCTCCGGGTTGGAATGTGATAGGAGGAGGAGAGCCAGAAATTCCAGGGATCTCAATTGGACATAATGAATTTGGAACCTGGGGATTAACGGTCTATAGAACCGATGCTGAGGATCTGTATATTTATCGGACTAATCCGGATAATCCTGATCAATATTGGTACAAAGGGCATTGGATTGACATGCTACGCATCAAGGATACGATTGCTGTCAAAGGCAAAGATCCTGTAATCGTAGATCATCGGTATACCATTCATGGGCCGGTAACCTGGCAGAATGCCGAGGATACGAGAGCAGCCGCAATGCGATGTGGCTGGCTGGAGCCAGGTGGGTCGCCCTATCTTGCCAGTTTGCGTATGGATCAGGCCCGTAATTTCGATGAATTTCGTAAAGCTTGTAATACCAGTAATATTCCGGGTGAGAATATGATCTGGGCCGACCGAGAAGGTAATATTGGCTGGCAAACTGTAGGGATTGCGCCTGTTAGAAGAAATTTTAGTGGTATGGTTCCTGTCTGGGGTGACGGAACTTACGAATGGGATGGTTATTTACCAATAATGGCTAAACCGCACGTTTATAACCCCAAGGCGGGATTTTTGGCTACTGCTAATGAAAATGTTACTCCAAACGATTATAACTACTGGGATGCAATTGGTTACCGTTGGAGTGATCCCTATCGGGGGAATCGGGTGAGAGAAGTGTTGGGCTCAGGTCGAAAACATAGTCTGGCTGATATGGCTGCTTTACAGACGGACTATTTGTCCATTCCAGCTCGACAATTACTTCCTTTTTTGCTGGCGCAAAAAGGATGGACAAAAAAAGAAAACCAGGCCATTTCCTATCTGAGAAACTGGGACCACCGATTGTCACCTGAATCCATAGCAGCGGGCATTTACAATGCATGGGAAAGTCAAATTCGTAGTGGGATTCATGCCATTTTAATACCTGAGGAAGGATTGCCTTATCTGCGTCTTCAAATGAAACAAGTTATAGATGCGCTGGTATTACCTGACGGACGCTTCGGAACGGATCCAATTGGTGGGCGCGACGAGTTCTTACGCAACTGCTTCCGTTTGGCACTAACGGATCTGTCGGAGAAACTAAATACCGACGATATGACAAAATGGCAATATGGGCAGGCCGATTACAAACACATATCCTTATATCATCCCCTTTCGAGAGCGGTTAAACCAGCGTTGCGGAAAAAGCTGGATTTGGGACCACTCCCCAGGGGCGGTAATAGTATGACCGTCAATAATACTAGTAGTAACGACAACCAAACGTCGGGTGCTTCATTTAAAATTATTGTTGATACCGATGACTGGGACCGGTCGTTGGCTACCAATTCTCCTGGCCAGTCCGGAAATCCCGACCATCCTCACTATCGGAATTTATTTCCAATATGGGCCAAGGATCAGTATTTTCCACTGTTTTTTAGCCGAGCTAAAATTGAATCGGTTACTTCGTATAAGATTTTGCTAAGAACAAAACCATGACAAACGCACAACGACTGCTCCTTGTATTTTTATTTTTTAATGGCTGCCCAATTTGGGGGCAGTCTGATCAGATTCCAGAACCACCGGCTAAGGACTATCGCTTATTTGAGATTGCCGAAGCTACTTCTGCCGACCGAATTGGAGATGATATCCAAACATTAGTTGATTTTGGTACCCGTAATACTTTATCGGATACGGTATCTACCACACGTGGGATCGGTGCTGCTCGCCGATGGATAAAAGCTGAACTGGATAAGATATCAGAAACCTGTGGTGGCTGTCTGCACGTTTACTATCAGCGAAATCTGGTAACTGCTGAAGGTAACCGGCGTATTCCGGAGGACGTCTATGTGGTGAACGTAATTGCGGAACGTCGAGGAACTCGGTATCCGGGTCGCTATGTGATCATGGCTGGTGATCTTGATTCCAGGGCTTCTGGTTCCACTGATGCTACCACCGATGCCCCAGGTGCTAATGACAATGCTTCGGGGGTAGCAGGTGTATTGGAAGCAGCGCGGGTGCTGTCCAAATATGAATTTTCATCTACCGTTGTATTTGCTGCGCTTTCGGGGGAAGAGCAAGGACTGTTTGGGGGGCAACATATGGCTAAAGAAGCCAAAGAAAACGGTTGGGATATTATGGGTATTCTCAATAATGATATGATCGGTAATATCGAAGGAATCGATGGGGTGATCGACAATACAACTTTTCGAGTCTTTTCTCAGGCGAATCCCGTAGGTGAAAACGATCGCGATCGGATTTGGAAACGATTTTACGGTGGGGAAGTAGATGGTCCTTCTAGGCAATTAGCCCGTTACGTTGACCGCATCACTGATGCCTATTTCACTAACCTGGACGCAATA
>JABSSK010000087.1:11744-14919 GCA_013214265.1 Saprospiraceae bacterium
GGCTTGGTAGGGGAGGGCATCACCGCCCCTTTAATGATGAGGGCTTTCCTGGGGTACGTATTATGGAAACACACGAAAATTATAACCGTCAACATCAGGATATTCGGGAAGAAGACGGTATACAATACGGTGATATCATTGATAAAGTGGACTTTAATTATGCTGCACGCCTTACGGCGGTGAATGCGGTCACGATGGCGTCGATGGCATGGGCACCACCGCCACCAGAAAATGTAATGATCGGTGGTGCTGTTCGACCATCCACGCGATTGCGATGGGATGCGGTTCAGGACCCTGAATTGGCCGGATATAAAGTGTATTGGCGTGAAACAACCGCAGCCCAATGGAAATATGCACGGTTCGTACCCGCAGGAAGAACAGATTACACCCTGAAAAATATAGTTATCGACAACTATCTCTTTGGGGTTGCTTCCGTTAACAAAAATGGTGATGAGAGTGTGGTCGTTTATCCAACAACTCTGATACCTAGGCGATAACTACATACGCAGCATCTAGATTGAAGCTGCTTTTTTTAATAGATACAGAAATTAATTATGAGACTCATTCTCGTTATTTTATTATGCTTTACTTTTTTGGGCTCCATTTTTACCCAAGACTTACAAATTGTCGATACTCAACGGTTCGCTTTTGAACCTAACCTGCCCGTTGATGCTAGTATTCCTTCCCCAGCCTCATTCCTGGGTTATGAGTTAGGGGAACGTTTTACCGTATATGCCCATTCCGTAGCTTACTTTAAGGCGTTGGCTGCTGCCTCCGATCGGGTGATGATCAATCAGTATGGCGAGACTTACGAAGGCCGGCCACTATTCAACCTAGTGATTACTTCCAAAGAAAACATAGGTAAGCTGGATGCGCTTCAAGCTAAACATATGGAGTTGGTGACTGCAACACCGGCACAAGCCGAAGCGATTATTAACGAAGGACCAGTTTTTACAAGTATTAGTTATAATATCCATGGTAACGAAGCTTCCAATACGGAGGCGGCCATGCAGGTGGCTTATCGTATGGCAGCAGCTACGGATGAGAAGACCCAGGATGTATTGGACCATTCGGTTATCATCTTATATGTGTGTGTCAATCCGGATGGACGTGATCGCTATATCTACTGGTATAATGGTATGCAGCGTTCAGAACCAGGCATACAGCCACGGGATCTGGAACATTATGCTCCATGGCCTAATGGTAGAACCAACCATTACTGGTTTGATTTAAATCGCGATTGGGTATGGGGTATCCATCCAGAAACCCGAGGGCTTATCGAGAATTACCAGACGTGGATGCCTCAGGTGCATGTCGATTATCACGAGCAAGGCTACAATAGTAACTATTTCACGATGCCAGGAACGACCCCTCGAAATCTTCAGTTACCTGATCGGTATGAGGCATTAACGGATACCTTCGGAATGGCAAATGTTAATATGTTTGATGCTAATCAGCTTAATTATTTCACGCGTCAGTCATTTGACTTTTTCTACCCCGGTTATGGATCCAGTTACCCTTCTGTAATGGGGGCTATTGGGATGTTGACCGAACAAGGCGGTATAGGAGCCGGATTAGCCATTGAAACCAACGATGGATATATACTGACATTACGACAGCGGGTTTTTGATCATTACTCTACATCGGTAGCTACGATTCATAAATCCGCTGAACACCGCAAGATGCTGCTGCGCTACAGTCACGAAGCGTGGCAACCGCAAAGAAGTAAAGTAAGCACTAAGGCATACTTTTTACCTGCCGACCAAATGTATGCATCCGACGTAGTAAATATGCTGTTGCGTCAGGGAGTGGAGGTAGCTGTTACGTCCGAAAAGATGACTTTAAGTGATGCTTTAGACTATCGATCAGGCAAAACAGGACGCCACGACATTCCTGCTGGATCATATATGATTTCAACAGATCAGCCTCGATCTTTATTTATTACCAGTGTTATGGAGCGAAATATGGCTATCGAAGACTCCGTAATGTACGATATGGCCACCTGGTCCGCTCCTTTGGCTTACAACCTCGATGCTTATTCTACGAATCGCTCGGTAAATATATCCGCAGCGGTATTATCTGAACCGGTTGGGACTAAGGCTATGGTTAATAATGGCGATGCACATTATGCGTATGTTATTGAGTGGAGCCAGCGTAATGCACCCAAAGCACTGTCTAAGCTTTGGCAAATGGGCTATCGGGTGCGAGCCGCTCAAGAAGGTTTTTCTGATGGGCAGCGACAGTTTGGAGAAGGAACTCTGGTTATTCTCAAAGGTCGAAATCTGGAAAAGGCGGATCGTATAGACGATGATATGCAAAACCTATCAGAGCAGGCGGCTGTACAGATTGTTGGCTATGATAGTGGCCGCATGCAAGATGGTTGGGATTTAGGAAGTTCAAGCAATCGCCCGATTAAGATGCCCAAAGTAGCTATGATGGTTGAACCACCTTTTGATACTTATACCAGCGGTCAGTTGTATTTCCTCTTTGATCAGGAGACCCAATTCCCCGTGGAGCGTATACGGACCAGCATCCTGCAACAAACGGCTATGCCTAAATTTGGAAACCGGTATGGTGGTGCCGATTTATTTGACTATGACGTGTTAATTCTTCCTGATGGAGGCAATGGCCTACGTCAATTATTTAAGGAAGAGCAATTAGCTGACTTAAAAAAATGGGTACAAAGGGGAGGTGTTTTGATCGCTAATGAAGGTGCTGCCGACTTTTTTACAAAAGGTCAATCAAAAATGACCTCTGTAGAGATTAAAAAGCAGCCTAAAGATACCAGTGAAATAGCGAAATTATTGCCTTATGCTGATCGAAGGGATTATAGCGGTAAAAAACACATTCCTGGATCCGCTCTGAATACACATATTGATACCACACACCCTCTTGGATTCGGAATGCATAAAAATCTATTCACCCTAAAATTTGGATCCACAGGCCTGCTTCCATCTACCAGTTGGCAAACAGTAGGTTACTATACGCCAAATCAGGATGATCTGTTGGTGGCAGGGTATGTATCTGATGAAAACAAAAAACATCTTGCTGGAACAGCCTTCGCCGGAACTGTTAATATGGGAAGTGGTAAAATCGTATTCCTCGTCGATAATACCCAATATCGTATGTTCTGGAGAGGACCAAGTAGACTCATGCAAAATGCAGTAATGATGCT
>JABSSK010000088.1 GCA_013214265.1 Saprospiraceae bacterium
CGGGACAATCAATAACCGGTGGCTCCTGATCCATAACGGTAATGTAAAACGAGCAGCTATCTGTATTTCCTGCACAATCAGCCAAATAATAAGTTACCAAGGTAGTTCCCTGAGGAACCCGAAATGCAGCAGGCCCAATAGATGATACATTCACCAATGGATTGTCACCTACCCGGTATTGGTAATTAATGGCCACATCACATGCCTCTTCAAACTGTGGTGCAGGCAAAAGAAATTCAGCGTCACACCTACCTAGATTTGTGGCCAAAATAGTATCGCTAGGACAATTCAGAATGCGGGGAGCTTCCGTATCCATCACCCTAAAATGAACGGTACCCGTAATACTTTGATTACAATCATCCGTTACAGTAATCAGAACCGTTTGTTCATAGACAAAAGAATTACCGTCCAAACAAGATGGTGCCGGAAACATAGCGTTTTGACCCGTAGCACTATCAATCACTTCGTACACCAAGGCTTCAGGAGGTGTACAATTATCTGTAGCAACAGCACCCGCTCGATTACCTATCCAAGTTAGGTATGCTAACTCAGGATCTAAACCCGCAGTACAATCTAAAATCAAATCCTGTGGTAAAGTAGAAAAGCTCAAGCCACCTTCGTCTATAACATCAATTCGCTGTACCCTGCTAGCAGTATTTCCGCAATTATCAAAAACAAACCACGTACGCTCAATCGAGTATATGTTATCACAAGAATCACTAACGATGAGATCTTCAAAACGAATATTCTGATCCGTGAGACTATCGCAATTATCTGATACATCTGATGGCTGTCCAGTAAAGAAAGGATCATCACCAAAAGCACAACTAATAATGGTATCTCTTGGAACTGTGAATACAGGAGGTATATCGTCTCGTACAATGATACGCTGAACCTTGGTTCTCGTATTCCCACATTCGTCTGTTGCTAACCAATTCCGAAGGATAGTAAACCGATTTGTACAAGTTGATTCTGCATTATTAATAATCTGATCAAAAAAGTTTACACTGGGGTTCGCGTCACAGACGTCTTCTGCCATAGGGGCACCTAGGGTTAGGAAATCTGTTGGTGAGGTACAATCAACTAGTGTATCCGCAGGAAAATCTAAAAAGCTGGGCGCATCGTCATCTCGAATAAAAATAACTTGGGTAAAGCTCGAAGTCAGCCCACATTCGTCTTCGGCGGTCCAGCGTCGAAGGATCTTTTGCTCTAACGGACAGTTTCCTATGGACTCTACAGTCTCTGAAAAAGACGTTTCATTTAATAAACAATCTGTAATTTGAACATTGTCGGCCGCAGGAATAGGGTCAAAACAAGTAAGATATATTGTGTCACCAAGAGTAGTTGAGAATTGAGGCGGCTCATTATCAAAGGCCAAAAAAACAAAACGCTGATTCGTTTTTAGATTTCCATCACTGTCAAAAACATTGAACACCAAAGATATGGTATCTCCACAAGGTCCCATAAAGTTGTAAAAAGGGGGAGGAGCTGGCTCGATGGATACACTGTCTCCCATTGCTTCTGCTGGAACCTGAATCTGCAAACGAAGCGTATTAATCCAAGAAGAATATGCACTAGATGCATTATTACAGGGGACGCGAGTAGTATCATTTTGAATGTGAATCTCTTCATCCCATGTTCTAGCAACTCCTTCCGCCGGAAAGAAGAAAACAATATTAATAAAGCAAAGTCCAACGACAGCGGGTACGAAATTCATACGTACCTTACGTGTCAACGCATACATCATACACTTGATATTTGTCGAAAAAGTACAGTCCCGTTACCTGATTCCAGAAGATAACCCAGAATGGATAACATAACTAGATCCGGGCGGATGGCTTTACAACACGCTGTACTTTGGGTGTTTATTCCCATGGCGGTGTGATCGTACATGTAATCGGTTATCAGGTTCTGTTCGCAGCTTTTTTCTATAATTTTGCAAAAGCAGGCTTCGTTAAAAAATAAGAAAACGCTAAACATTTGTAGCCTTCATACGAACATGGGCAAATGCTAATCAAAGCATAAATAGTGCAGAACGCAAATTAGGCAAAATATTGAAACGAATCATCTGTTCGTACCTTCATTTTGTCCAAATCAACTGAAAATCAGATTCTTTACATATTTATTCTTCTTCACCTTGAAGGTGAATCTCTTTTCTTTCTCTCAACTTCTTATCCGCAACATTCTCATTTAAGAACGCATTAAGTTCGTCAACTTGCTTACTAGAGACAATTTCTCCAAATTCATTAATTCGAATATGAAACCCAGAGAGGTCTTCATGAACTCCAGCACTTTTTACCTTTTTCTTATTTTTTGCCATAACAAAGAATATATAGAGACAAATTAATCGATTAATAAATACACTACTGTCTCTTAAGAAATCAATTACGACAATAAAAATACAAGACTTTGCCCTTTAAAAGGGAATAAAAAGCACGCGTTTGTTTCAAACGCTCCTTACTACCAAGTTCTAACGTAAATTAACTTTAAAAGATGCATTTACACTCCAAAAGGTATTTTTAAAATGCTTTCTAGGTATTAACTCAAATTGATTGATAAAAAGTATATAAAAAAGAGAGGTTAGTGTAATGCTAACCTCTCTTTGGGAAGGAACGTAACCAAACCCTTTAAAGTATTACCCAGTTATTTTGTCAAAATGTAAATAAGAATTAGAAATACGGCGGGTAACTTCTGGCTTACCTAGTAAAACCATAGTAGCAAAAACATCAGGCCCTTTGGTTGTACCGGTTAGACTTAGACGTAAAATAGGAAGAATAGCACCAAAGCTGAGTTCCTTTTCTGTAATGAAATATTTCACGTGGTGCTGAATATTTTCGGCATTAAAATCATCAATAGTTTGTATCAATGCTTCCAAATGGTTAAAAGCTTCCCTCAATTCTGGTTTCCACTTCTTGCGGACCATTTTTTCATCCAAATGCGTATAATCGGTAAAAAAGTAATTTCCCTGATCCCAAAACTCAGGAAGCACATGTACACGTTCCTTCATTAAGTTGATAAATGAAAGAAGAAAAGCATCATCAGGATGATGACCTTTTTCAGAGATTATAGGCTTGACCCATGGTAGCAGATCCTCTGATTTCATTTTAATTAAATGTTGCTGGTTGAACCAACGTGCTTTATCGAAATCAAATCGTGCGCCCGATTTCCCAATTTTCTCAACCGAAAAAGCTCTTGTAAGATCAGCCATATCAAAAAGTTCTTGATCGGTGCCAGGATTCCAACCCAAAAAGGCTAAGAAATTATTAACTGCCTCGGGTAAAAAACCAAACTCTCTAAATCCAATGAATGTATTTTCGGGAGTAGGTCCCTTCCAGGATAATGGAAATACTGGAATTCCCAACTTGGCACCATCACGCTTGCTTAGCTTACCTTTACCATTTGGCTTCATGATCAATGGTAAATGAGCAAAGGCAGGCATAGTTTCTTCCCATCCCAAAAAGCGATATAACAATACATGATGAGCTGTACTTGGCAACCACTCTTCTCCGCGAATTACATGTGTGATTCTCATCAAATGGTCGTCAACTATGTTAGCCAAATGATAGGTAGGCATACCATCACTTTTTAGCATGACCTTATCGTCCAATTCATTCGTGTGGAACTGGACTCTTCCACGCACAAGATCATCAATCAGTACCAATTCGTCCTGAGGAACAGCCAATCTAATCGTATAATCGTCACCCCTGTTTATTCGCTCGTGCACTTCCTCCTGAGAAATCGTAAGGCTGTTAGTTAATTGATGCCTTACTTTAGCATCATACTTGAAGGTATTCCCGTCTGACTCAGCTCGGGAACGAAGAATAGCCAACTCTTCTGGTGTATCGAATGCATAATAAGCATGTCCCGATGCAACGAGTTGTTCGGCATATTTAAGGTAGATCGACTTTCGCTCTGATTGCCGATAAGGGCCATAATCACCACCTATCCCTGGACCCTCATCCGGGCTGAGACCACACCAACGCAACGCATCTAAAATATATTCCTCAGCCCCTGGCACATAACGTGTTTGATCCGTGTCCTCTATTCTCAGGACAAAAGTGCCATTGTACTTTCTAGCAAGCAAGAAATTATAACGAGCAGTTCGAATGCCACCGATATGTAAAGCACCAGTTGGACTAGGCGCAAATCGCAGACGTATATTCTCCATAAAAAGGTCTGATATTTAGAATTTAAGTTCAAATGTGGAACTAAATCAAGTGTGTTTTGATTATTCTTTACAGAAAAAAGATAAAAAAATCAAAAAAAATATTAGACGGGCAGCAAATTTGATCTGCAATCCGTTATATAACTGAAAGTAAGTAATTGATAAGCAGGCTTTTCCCTTCTTTTTCATTTATAATTTTTTCCTAGGCTGGCATTGTATCAATACTACCTTCAACATGCAATAACTAGAATTGAAACGAATTCTTTCCTACTTATCGCAAAATTAAAATTACCCCTTAACTACTGCAATAATCGAGAAAAGAAATCTGTTTCCTTTCGAAACTAACTGATAATCCCATTTATAAATCCAAAAGCCTATGTATTTAGTTAAAACCCCTACCTTTATTCAAAACCTCTTTCCGAACTTTACTTGGCGTATATCGACTCAAGTAAGAGAGGTATTCTTAACATTTGACGATGGTCCAATACCCGAAGTAACGCCTTGGGTACTTGAACAGCTCCGTTCATATAATGCCAAAGGTACTTTCTTTTGCGTTGGTGACAATATTAGAAAGCATCCCGACATCTTCAAACAAATTAAAGAGGAAGGTCATTCCGTTGGCAACCATACCTTTCATCACTTTAACGGCTGGGCTACAGAAAATATACCATACTTCCATGATGTACGACATGGCGCCAACTTCTCTGGCTCCGTTTTGTTCAGACCTCCCTACGGTAGGCTAAAACCCAAACAAACCCAGTTTTTACAACGGCACTACCGAATTGTAATGTGGGATGTGTTAAGTGGTGATTTTGATCCCAATATTTCACCAGAACGGTGTTTGAAAAATGTATTGCAAAATGTTACTCCAGGCTCAATTGTAGTTTTTCACGATAGCTTGAAAGCCATGGATAAGCTCTCTTACGTCTTACCAAAAGTACTAAAAGAACTCTCTGAGCAAGGCTATTCATTCTCTCCATTAGCTGAACAATTTGGAGATAGCCAAATAAGAAACCGAAAATCTGCTTAACACCTCGAAAGAAAGCTCCTTGAGTAGAGTCCATAATAGGCATATCATCTGAATGGTATGCCTATTTCTATATTCAAAGACCTGCTTTAGCCGAAATATCAAGCATACGATCAATACAAGCTCTTCCCTGATCAATAATCCATGGCTCTAGATGGATCTCAGGTAACTCATACTTCATACATAAGTATAGTTTTTCCAAGGTATTCCTTCTCATATGTGGACACTCGTTACAAGCACAAGTATTATTGGGTGGAGCTGGAATAAAAGTTTTGGAAGGTGACATTTTCTGCATCTGGTGAATAATTCCCGATTCTGTAGCTACGATAAAGGTAGTAGCTTCATCGTCGCGCGTGTAATTCAATAACCCTGTAGTAGATCCAATATAATCAGCCTTTTCTAAAATATGAGCTTCACATTCCGGATGAGCAATAAACTTTGCTTCAGGATGCCTTTTTATAAGCTTAGTGATCTTCCCATCGGAAAAAATCTCGTGAACCATACAAGCACCATTCCAGATAACCATTTCTCTACCACTCTTTCTCTGCAAATATGCGCCAAGGTTTTTATCCGGTGCAAAAATAATAGGCTGATCGTCCGGAATACTGTTAATAATATGAACAGCATTAGTTGATGTACAGCATACATCCGTCATGGTTTTCAACTCGGCCGTACAGTTAATATAGCTAACTACTGTATGATCAGGATACTTTTCTTTAAACTTTCGAAACAATGGGGCAGGAGCAGAATCAGCTAAAGAACAACCTGCATTTAAATCTGGTAATAATACCTTTTTTTGAGGGTTAAGCATTTTAGCTGTCTCTGCCATAAAATGAACCCCAGCAAATACAATAATATCGGCATCCGTAGCTTCAGCCTGTTGCGATAACCCCAAACTATCACCGATATAGTCGGCAATATCTTGTATGTCAGGCTCCTGATAGTAATGCGCAAGAATAATGGCATTTTTCTCCCGCTTCAGTTTTTCGATTTCTACGAAAAGATCTAAAGTTGGATCTACGTCGAGATCCAAAAATCCATTTTTAGCTAATTTTTTTTCCGCTAAAACCAAAGCTTCCATATCGCGTAATTTTTGTCTTATTCCATGTATCTAATAAACAAAGGAGAAAAAAATATAGTTCACTTAGTTTGAAATTAAAACTAAGTATGTGGCTTTCCTGCTTGCAAACAAAAAATGGCCGGTCGTTTATGTATTTCAGGAAGTTTATCTTTCTGCCACATTCCAACTGGTTTCGAAATAATGAATTCGGAGGGTAGGGTAAGATCAACCCCCATAGCACAGCGCGTTTTCTTATCCAGTGCCATCAATACCGCTTCTACCATCTGATTATTCCGATAAGGTGTCTCAATAAATATCTGCGTCTGATTATTCTTTCTTGACTCCGATTCTAATCGTTGGAGCGCTTTTACTAAATCAGGTTTCTTAGCAGGTAGGTATCCGTGAAAGCAAAAGCGCTGTCCGTTCATACCTGAAGCCATTAGAATCAATAATATGGAGGAAGGCCCAACCAACGGTACTACTGACAGCCCCTTTTGATGAGCCATTTCAACGACAATAGCACCTGGATCAGCCACTCCAGGGCAGCCAGCCTCAGACAGCAGACCAATATCTTGATTTTTTTACTCAGCATTTAAATAAGATGTTCGCTTCTCTGGAAGAGTCCTTTTGTTGATCTCATAAAAAGTAAGTGCATCAAAAGGTTTAGTTGGTTGTGTTCTCTTGATAAAACGGCGAGCTGTTTTGGCGCGCTCAGCAATAAAAATATCAATTCGATGCAAGTGTTCAATAACGTATGCAGGTATCGATGCTACACCATCATCACCTAATGGTGCTGGTATTAGATAGAGTTTTCCTTTTTTCCCCATAACCGTAAAATTAAAAGTTGCCAAATCCTTTGTTTTCCACATGATGTGGAAATCAATATCCGGTACAATATCTTTGGGTTACAAATTATTATATATCTTTCTATTGAGTAAGCTCGATTCAGACTAATCCTAATTCAGTAATTCAATACCCTAATGACCAAACCTGCAGTAACTTATACCATTAAAATCGATCATTTTGAAGGTCCCTTTGACTTGCTGCTGTTTTTTATCGAGCGTGATGAACTCGATATCTATGACATCCCAATAGCCCAAATTACCAACGATTTTTTAGGATTTATCCACAAAATGGAATCTCTTAATATCGACCTTGCCAGCGAATTTATCCTAGTGGCGGCTACTTTATGCCGTATCAAAGCGAAAATGCTACTTCCAAGAAAACCACTTGATGAGGAAGGTAATGAAATTGATCCACGTGAGGAATTGATCCAACGATTGCTCGAATATAAACGCTACAAAAGTGTACTAGATGACATGCGTCAACTTGAGCAAGATAGAGCACAGCGTAATCATCGAGGACTAGTATCTAAAGAATTACGTCAAATTGCCAATAAAGCCTTAGTGGATGCTGAATTAGAAAACCTGAGCCTGTTCCGACTGCTAAAAGCTTTTGAAAGGGTTATCTATCGGTTTGACAATGCCAACCCTAAGTCCGTTCATCGTATTATTCAATATGCTTACACCATCGAGGAACAACAAACTTATGTAAGAGAACAAATTAATACCAAACAACAGGCTACCTTCAATGATTTATTTGTCCAGTGCGATAATAGAATCCATGCCATTGTGTTATTTCTGGCTCTTTTAGAAATGATTAATCTACAGGAAGTAGTTATTCTTCAGGGTAGTGGCGCCAACAATTTCTATATTTCAGAACATCATTTATCATCTCAAGAAGAGGAATAAAAAAGACCGCGCCAACGGCGCAGCCTCAGTGTATAGGGCTACAGTATAAATATCTAGTAGTCAATAACTAACGCTTAAAACGCTAGTATTGGGCCGGAGTTGACCCAATCCTAGCAGGAAAGCGACTTTAGATTGCAGGAAAGATGAATTAGATAGAAGAAAAGCCCTTCAAAAACATCCTTCTGGCCATTTCAATTTGAAGTTTTATGGTTAATTGAAAATTAAGGCTTGATTAAATACACTTTAAGAATTTACTTACCTAACAACTGATGAATACCAGGTAAAAGAATAGCTACCAATTCGGGATCATATTGGTCATTAATCGTTTGATTTTGCATTACCTCTGGCCCTTTTTTAATTTGATTGAGTATAAGTTCTCTTTCCCTTTCGGGAAAATTAGAAAAAGCCCTTCTTAAAACCGGAAGTACCTCTTCGAATGTTTCCTTGTCCAGTTTCTCAACCCATGCATTAATTAATTGCCATAATAACGGTTGATGTATCAACAATAGGCCACTGCCTTGTAAGAAACCCTCTAACCACTCTACCTGTACTTTGGGTGGAAGCATTACGGATAGCGCCTGGTTCATCCGTTGTCGTGCCTCGCTGGATATAATTCTTTTTTGATCCAATAACCCCCTGGTACACCATCCTCTAATGGTGGGATGTACCTGATTCATCCCGATAAGTCGATGAAGTAACCCTTGCCACTGCTCAATTAAATCAACGGATTTAAAAGAATGAATCGCACCCTGTAATTCTCGCATCTGCAGAAAAAGAGAACGGGCCATATCATCATTAAGTTGAGACGCAAAAAGAGGCATACCTGAGCAAATCCTTGGAATGATTTCCTTGATCAAATTAGCTATCGCTTTTTCATCTGTCTCATAATTGGTTCCATAGCGATAGATAGCAATAAGCTCAACTACGGAACGCATCAATTCAGACAAATCCTTCTGAATGGCAGCCCCTTTACCCAATGCCTGTAATAAATCCGTTACGGATGCCCTTAAATCCCCTTTCAACACCTGATCAAGCAATACGGTCAAACTCTTTAAATCCCGCATCTCTTTTATTCGAAGGCCTACATAAACGGAAGCTGCTTCCTTAACCGTTTTTCCATACATACCAGCTTCGATAACTCGAACGGCATAGTCAGGTCTCCACTTGAGTGTCCAGCGCTCCTTAAAACGACCTTGTTCCTGTTTACGCCTGTCCTTCAAACTACCCCAAGGTATACCTAAAATAAGTAACCGATGTAGTAACTGGCTGCCCAGTAGATTTGCTGGTTTCCGTAAATCCAAATCCTTACTTAGAGTCTCAGAGGACTCAAATTCCTTAGACAATCTAGCCGACTTAACTGCCTGCCCTAAATCTTTTTGTATTGGCAATTGCGGGATTGTTTTCGGCACACGACCAACAACATCTCCTAAAATCAGCATCCTTCGGATCAAATCCATTCCCTTTTCTTTACCCTGAAGGAAAACCGAAATGACAGCCTCTTCCAATTCATCAATACCCGCTAATCGTCGACCACGCATCACGGATAGGCTATTTGCCAAACGAACAGCCTCCTCTACATGCGCAACGGATACATCAAGTTGTTCTTTTCGTAATAATCTGGCGGCCTTGATCATAAAGCGAATTGATGTTTCACTTCTCTTATTAAAAACCAAGTCATACCATGCAGGAGATACCACCCCTGCACCGTATCCACCACCTTTTGCAAGGCGCTCATAACTCCATGGAATCCATGTTGACTTTAAGGCTGTTTTTTTGAGACCTTTCAATTGTTGATTATCCTGTCTAGCAGAAAAGTGAACATAATCATGAAGTACAGGCGCATGCCAGGCACCACAAACCACCGCAATATTTGTAAATCCATCTTTAATAGCTTTACGAATCTGCTTGCGCATAAAGGCTTCCCTTATTAAATTATCAGACTGTCCTGTAGCTCCAACTTCGGTCCTCAGTGCACGCATAAGATCAATGATTGCCCTAAAAAGCCTCAGATCATCATCTTCCTCCTCAAAAGTTGCCTCCCACCAACGCTCAACATCATCATATCCAGCAACCTTTGCCAAATATCCTAATGGATCAAGAATCCATGGCTTTGCACCAATCACATCTTTTGACGTACTTTTCTGTTCTTTAAAAGTTGAGAAAAGAGAAATGCCTAATGGTAAATCAATGGCTCGCAACTCAATTTTATGTTGCAAAGCATACCGTGCAGCCTGGTATTCAGGAGAAAACTTTGCAAATGGCAAATATGCAGCTTTGGATAAGTCTTTTGGGTAATATGCAAGCACAGCAACTGGAGGCTGAAGTGTTGTATCATCTATGAAACTTAAGCACCCTGAAATGTCCTCAGGCGCTTCTATGAGCATACAATCAGGATCTTGTTGTCGAAGTGCTTTCTGCAAACGCTTCGCAGATCCCGGACCATGATGTCGAATACCGTAAACGATCAAACTAAGTTCTTTCATAGTAAGCCCTATCCCAAAAATTCTTTACACGCCCGATATAAGTCATCCCAATCTTTTCGGTGTCTTACTACACTTTCCAGATATTCTTCCCAAATTGTACGGTCTTGGATAGGATCTTTTACAACAGCACCGGTTATGCTGGCAGCTAAATCTATTGCTTTTATCTGACCATCACCAAAATGCAGGGCAAGTGACTGTCCTGCATTAATCACCGAAATAGCCTCCGCAGTACTTAAGGTACTACTTGGCATTTTAAGAGTAACCATACCATCCTCCGTTTGACCACTTCTTAATTCTCGAAAAATTGTAACCAGCCGATTAACCTCTTCAAGAGCAGAATTACCCTTTGACATGCGCACATGCTTTCCCATTTTTTCTACTCGGTTCCTAACAATTTTTACCTCCTCCTCTAATGTAGCTGGTAACGGCATCACAACTGTATTAAAACGGCGACGTAACGCACTTGATAATTCATTGACGCCTTTATCCCGATCATTAGCTGTAGCAATCACATTGAATCCTTGCTTTGCTTGGACTTCCGTGTTCATCTCTGGCACGGGAAGTATTTTTTCCGAAAGGATAGTAATAAGTGAATCCTGAACATCAGAAGGAATTCTAGTCAGTTCCTCAACTCGAGCAATCTGCCCATGTTGCATAGCGTACATTATCGGGCTGGCAACTATTGCCTTTTCCGATGGACCTTCGGATAATAATCTGGCATAATTCCAACTATATCGCAACGCATCCTCACTCATACCAGCTGATCCTTGTACCATTAGGGTCGAGTTACCGGATATAGCTGCCGATAAATGTTCAGAAACCCAGGTCTTAGCCGTTCCCGGTATCCCTACCAAAAGCAATGCACGATCAGTGGCTAGAGTAGCTACAGCAATTTCCATAAGTCGGCGCTGTCCAAAATATTTAGGTTCGATTTCTGTACCATTTGGTAAGGTACCTCCCATAAGATAAGTAACTACTGCCCATGGAGATAATTTCCACCCTGGTGGGCAATCCCGATTATCTATTTTCGTCAATGCTTTTAATTCATGGGCATAAGCCATTTCAGCATGAGGTCGAAGTATCTGTTTTTCCATCTGTTCTCTTATTTTCCATTTTATGGAAATAACCAATCATCTCCTTTCGAAAATGTAAGGTGTTTAACAAAGTATCTACTTTACAATCCCATTCCTTCCATCCTGTCCGGGAGCGAAAAAGTAGGGACCGTAGCTCGTCATAATAAAAAGGTGCACCATGTAGACATGTTTGAGTCAGCCAATGCTGAAAACTCTTTTGCAAATCCCACTCATAGCTTGCCTGTTGCTCTAAAAAGTGAAGCCGGTTTACTATGCGAGATGTCAAGGCCATTGACCAGGTTTGGGGGTTAGTAAAAAGAATATCTATTACCCTTTCACTCGCATTGGAAATACGTCCGTGTTCAGGAATATAATCCGTAAGGACTTCATGTAATAGTGTGAGCGGAACCTTCCTCATTAGCCTTGTCAGATGATGTCTTGATATATCTTGATACTCCGGCCGGTTATTTAGTATTCCCTGCAGAATTAATACCATCCACTGATTATGGTTATACAAGAGTGTGGACTCTACAACATGGTTAATATCGGATAAAGCACTTAAACGATCAATTGTTTCCTCATCCGTTAAATTGTTTATCCGTTTTACATAATCTGGCTCCAGAAATGGTACCATTAGCTGAAGCATCTGTTGATTGGCATTATGTTTTGATTTTTTGGTTTTAGCTGATAAAAGCCCCAATAATAAATCAGGCATACTGTCATGATTTTCCCAAGACCAACGACCTTCTTCGATAGATAGCCCCTCCGAAAAAGCGCGATTGATCAGCGATATTACGTTGTGATCACCAGATTTTATCAAACCCTTTACCCCTAAAATACGAACCAATACCGAGCGGTCCATTATTGCTGATTGTAACAAAAGTTGTGCACCCGAGGTATTTTCCTGGATTACAATTTGTAGAAATGCCTGCCGTACATCAGCGGGTTCTTTAGACCAGACTTTTTCTAATTCTGCTACAGCTATAGCTGGTGCTTTTTGACATTGATACTTTAGCCATACTTTTCTGGCAGATAAGCTTCCATGACTCCAATCCGACAGTAACGGTGTACCCAGAATAATACGCCATTCAGCATTCCATGCAACCAACATTTTGGATGATTTTGCTAAGCTTTTTCTTACTTCATCTGCATATGTATGATGCTCACTTAGCCATTTCATCCATTCAGGCGTAAATTCAGGAGCTATCTTGACTTGTGTTTTTGTTAACCAGTATAGTGTTTCTGGAATAATACGATCAAGCCCGCCATAAAAAATACGTTCAAAAAGTCCTAATGGTGCGATCAAATCATTTGACACCGAAGCTTCTATATTAGGTGAATCATTTAGGGAAATGTAAGGTCTAGAGGTAGCGGCACGCCTTTTTTGCCTTGAAGTGACCAAAGCCTCGAGTAAAGATTTGGGGTCAGTCATGTCACTATAATGTATATCAGCCTCTTCAGAAAGTGATATTACAGTTCGATTTAATCCCATTAACACCATCTTGGTTAGTGATTCCCAGTTCATGAACCCAAGGGTTAAGTATTATAAGTGCCTTTAAATGAAAATAAAGTAATCTTTTCCTTCTATTAGTCCCTCCATTTGCCATTCCATTAGAATAGAGTTTTTATCCTTCGGACCCGAAACAGCCATTAAAAAAACAGGGTTAGAAATCCCGTGAAGCTCCCGTGGGTTCAGCATAGTTTTACCATAAATTTCTTTTCCCCACTTAGTTGCAGTGTTACAAGTCCATGAAAATGGTAAACCCTCACTCGCTAGTGCCTTAGCAAGTAGTTTTCCTTTCTTTCCAGCTCCCCATAAAATAAGATGCGAATCCGGATCGAAATCAATTTGTGCAAAATGAGATACTTTGAGTGGGAAGTAAGTTTGTTCTGCATAAACAGGATCATTTCGTGATGTCCGTTCCGGATGATCCCGCCAAAGGTGAACGCTTGTCCCTGTACTTACCACTCGCAAACCCGCAGCATAGAACCGAAAAGCTAAATCATAATCTTCTGGATATATATCAGAAGAAAATCCACCAGCCAAGAGAAAATCATCTCGGTACACCATCCAAGCGGGAGAGGGTATGACACACTCTTGATAAATCCCACGAAAAGGGTCACCATTTTTTTGCAAGTCATTTAACCAAGCTGCATACCTTAGGTAGCCATCTTTTAAATCTAGTTTCGAAAAATACGTGACAAAGCCAGTCGCCAGTACTCCTTTTCTGGATTGAACTAGGATCTCGACAAAATCTCTCAGTTTGTTTGCCGGCATTAAATCATCGGCATCCATACGGGTTATTAGTGTTCCTTTACTTTTCGAAAAAGCTACACGCAAAGCATGAATTATACCCTTGGGTTGATTATTCGTGCACCAATGAATCCGAGCATCCTGTAGAGCATACTCCGCTAGAATCGCCTCTGATTTGTCATTAGAATGATCACTCACAGCCCATAATTCCCAATTGGTATATGTTTGACTAGAAATGCTATCTAGGCACGCTCGTAAGAACCGCTCAGCATTATACACAGGCATCATTATGGAAACCAATGGATTATCGTTGGACAAAAAGTAAATAATTTAATTTTTACATTGAAAATCCCTCTTTGGAATTTCAATCAATACCAAAACAACACGCTGTATTTTTAACTTTTTAAGGAATTAAATTCCGACATCAATAAAATGTAAGGATAAAAAGAAAAAATACTTGGAATAAGCAAGATAGAAAGGACTTAGTTTAAGTACAACTACTAGGAATTTTCTTTTGATTATCAATACAAAAGACTAAATTTGCAGCGATTTTTAAGAATTATTTTACGGAATTCTAAAGCGTTGAATCAGTTATGGCAAACATCGGTCGAATAAAACAAGTGATCGGGCCTGTGATCGACATTTCCTTTACAACAGAGGAAGGTCTTCCCGAGATCTACAATGCCCTTGAAATTAAAAAAGCTAACGGCGAAACACTCGTTCTGGAAGTGCAACAGCACCTAGGAGAGGATAGCGTTCGTGCTATCGCAATGGATGCCACGGATGGTCTTACCCGTGGGATGGAAGTTATGGATACAGGTAAAGCTATTGCAATGCCAACTGGTGCAGCTATCAAGGGGCGACTCTTCAACGTAGTAGGTGCACCTATTGATGGTCTTCCTGAAGTATCTAAAGAAAATGCCTATCCTATCCATCGTAAGCCACCAACTTACGAAGAATTATCTACTTCCAAAGAAGTGCTATACACGGGAAATAAAGTCATCGACTTGATAGCGCCTTACATGAAGAGAGGAAAGGTAGGATTGTATCGCGCAGCAGGTGTAGGAAAGACT
>JABSSK010000089.1 GCA_013214265.1 Saprospiraceae bacterium
ATCCTCCACCGGCTAGAACGGTGTCGGCAAGAACACCCATCAGTCCCGCGTTACCACCACCATAAACGAGGTGTAGATTTTTTTCGACGATGAATTCACCCAGTTTTTGGGTCGCTGCTGAAAATATTTCGTCGTTACCAGCATTAGAACCACAGAATACCTGAATTGATTTCATTGTATATTATTTGCTTTCTTGGGTTTCAAATTCTAGCTGTAAGGACTGGATAAAACGCAACCCTGCGGCTGGGTTAGTAGCGAGTGGGATGTTATGTACATCACACAAACGCATCAGCATACTTACATCTACTTCGTGCGGGTGTTTGCCTAAGGGATCTCGAAAGAAGATGACTATGTTTACTTTCTTCTCAACCAAGCGGGAGGCTATTTGCGCATCACCGCCCAGTGGTCCACTTAGCATCTTTTCTACAGAAAGTCCTGCATGCTCAAGATGCGCACCTGTAGTTCCGGTAGCAATGAGATTGATATTGTGCCTCTGGAAAAAGTCCATATTATCCCGGATAAACGTTACCATATCTATCTTTTTGCCATCATGGGCAACAATGGCTATAGTCATTTGATCCATAAACTGTTATCAAATTGTGAAAAAAGCCGGATTAGATTTTTTATGATTACTATTCCTTATTTTGCGGGAAAATATCAAAACTTAATCAAAACCAGGTTATGATGCGCAAGCTTATATTTCAGGTGTTCGCAGTTATTGCAATGCTTAGTTTTTCTAATTTATCAACAGCTCAAGTGGTTGCTCCGGATGCGTCCCCGTCAGCTAAATTCACACAGATGGTTGGTTTGACGGAAATATCCGTATCCTATTATCGTCCAGGCGTTAAAGGGCGTACCATTTTTGCAGAAGATGGCCTTGTGCCTTACGGTAAAATTTGGCGTACTGGTGCCAATGCGGCGACTAAAATCTCTTTTAGTGATGATGTAAACATTGGAGGAAAAGCATTAAGTGCTGGCTCTTATGCTATACTCACTAAGCCTATGGCTAATGCTTGGGAAGTGATGCTCTTCCCTTATGAGGCAAGTAGCTTTGGATCGTACGTAGAAAAAGAACCCGCAGCTACGCTGTCAGCTGAAGTCAGTAATATGGGAGCAGTTACCATGGAAAATTTCATGATAATGATCGACGGATTAACGAACAATAGTGCCATGTTACATTTTATTTGGGATAACACAGCCGCATCGTTACCCATTACGGTGAACACGGATGATAAAGTCATGGCTTCGATCGATAACACCATGTCAGGCCCAGCAGTTAACGATTATTATCGTGCAGCAAGTTATTACCTAGCAGAAGGTAAAGATCTAAAGATGGCACATCAGTGGATTACGAAAGCCAATGCGGATGCTCCCCGATACTGGATGCTTCGCACTCAGGCACTTATTGAAGCTGAGCTTGGTATGACAACAGAAGCTATTGCTACCGCTAAAAAGTCATTGGATATGGCGAAAGAAGCAGGTAATATGGATTATGTTCGTATGAACGAAAAGTCCTTAGCTGAGTGGGAAAAGTAAATCGTACCAGCTACGAATTGTAAATACCACTTTAAAGAAAGCCACCCCCAATGGGAGTGGCTTTCTTTCATTTGTCCTTAGATGATTGAAGGGTCTGGTTTTAAAAATGTATACCCCAATTCTCGTTTTATCCTCTCGCTGGATACAATTTTTCCAGAAGGGTTGTTATCGGATAAAAAAGAAGGAGGAGAAAGATGGATCGCTTCTGCCATAGCAGGATAGTAATCTTTCCGCAGAGGATGCTGATCGGCCACAACATGGAATATGTCACCCCATTTTTCGTACTCCATAATGCTGATCGAAGCTCCAACCGCATCGTCAAGATGAGTCATATTTACAGGTGATGCCCCGTCTTTCAGGTTTTGTTTTCCAGCTAAAAAACGACCAGGGTGGCGATTGGGGCCAATTAATCCACCAAAACGGAGTATGGTTGTTTTGGGGCTGTTCAATAAGCTAAGGTATCGTTCTGTAGTTAGTAAGGCTCTCCCCGAAGCAGTGGATGGCTCTGGAATATCATCTTCATTGACAATAGTTTGGTGAGAGCCAAAAACACCAGTTGAACTCACGAAGATGGCATGTGGGATTTCACTGGTCTGAGCAAGCATCATAATGGTCTTGATGCGTTCTGGGAACTCAAATTCCACCTCAGGGTTTCTGCGTCCAGGTGGTAGGTTGACGAATAGAATATCGCACGTAAAAAAGTCTTCGAGTTCTTGTTCAGCTATAATTTGATTACCTGATATCTTGAGGTGATAGGGGGTAATTCCTGCGGCCTGTAAGGTGGAGAGTTTCTCTTTTCTAGTAGTAGACCCTTTTACTTGATAACCCTTTTGCACCAGAATCTGACCTAATGATTGACCAAGCCACCCTGCGCCTAATATTGAGATTGTCTTAATACTGTTTAATAACATAATGGTAGTGAAGGAAAAGTCGAATACATTGAAAAAACGTAAAAGATAAACCCGAGTCAGAAGCATATTGTTCCTGCAAGAAAATACCTGCTTATGAAATACCAACCGATCTCTTGTGATTACTATGATGAACTAGAAGCTATTGCGGTTATGCAAAAAACAGTAACGCTTTTATTTAGTGACCCA
This sequence comes from Saprospiraceae bacterium, assembly GCA_013214265.1. GTDB lineage: Bacteria > Bacteroidota > Bacteroidia > Chitinophagales > Saprospiraceae > DT-110. The sequence goes on from JABSSK010000089.1 coordinate 2,634, forward strand.
GAAGGGAATATTCACGAACAAAAGACCCAAATTAAGACCTTCGAGACGCGCTACAAGGAGGAGTTTATGATTTTACCTTCTGGGCAGGAGATTCGCCTTGACCGAATTATTTCGGTCGATGGGAAACACCGCCATGATTATTGCTAAGTTATATGGTTTTTTGCGTAAAGCATATCCCGTTTAGAAAGGGTATCAGCTTAATAAAACAGGGTTGCGATTTCGCTTGAGCTTAGTTGTAAATCCTAAATTCTGTTATACAGGACAGGTTATTTTAAATTTACTGTTTTTCAAAACAACCTGCATCTGGCTTTTGGGTGTCGCGCAAGTTACCTGCCAGGTCAGTTGCAATAGGTCTGGGAAACCGCAGAGGAACTCCCAATTCTTCAGCAATCGAAAGGCTGTCGAGTAAATATACATCTTCATCAGGATCTTCAAAAAGTATACTGTCTCTGCTACCGTTTACACAGTCGCGGCACTGATTTTCAAAAAAAGCTGCATAAAGACTATCAGATTGCGAAAGAAGCTCATCAACTTTTACGACGCAATTCTGAAAGAAAGGGTTGAAAAGAGAAGGTTCACTACCTCCCGTAAAGTCACTAAAAATTATTTCATCCCTTCTGGTCCCGAAAAGAATACTATTTCGGAATCGAGCATTTAATCGATAGACTGAATTCTGCGCACAAATAAGGGGGTCATCATAGCAGATAAAATTACTCATAGCTACTGCTGATGCATCAACACCATAACTGGCAACAGTGCAATAGTCGAAGTTGTAATCCCCGCCGTGAATAAATTGGATTGAATTGGCAAAATTATTATAGATCAAGCAGTTAGAAGCATCAATAGATGCGCGTACGCCAACCAGACCACTACTAGAGGTATTGTAAATTTGTGATCTCCTAATATCTAAGGAGGCAGTAGAATCGACATATACACCAAAAATACTGTTTTTGATGGTTGCATTTTGTATGCTATTCCCCCGACTCCCTGGCCCCAGGATAATACCAGTCCATTGGCCAGGGGCTTCAGCAAATACAGATTCGAGGCGATCACCTTGAAAGACGACGGGATCATCCTGGGTGCCCTCAACAACCAAACGGCCGTTGGTAAGCATATAAAGAATACCATCATTAAAGGTGCCAAAGATATCATTACGGGCCACTCCTCCGTGCACATAAATCTGAGTTCCGGCAGGTATGTTGAGGGTGCAACTATCAATAAAAACAGCACCATAGATTACGTATGGTTTGGGATCATCCCAAATAATGGTATTGTTATTACAGGATAAAACCACGGGTACTCCCCCATTAAATCGGGAAGGGAAATAGTTGGCGTTTTGTCCCCATGCTTCCAGATTAACGGACTGCACATTATCGTTTGTTTGTACCATGATGCGTTCTTCAATAACAAAGGGACTCACGGAAAGAGGAGCATCAGGATCAATTGTTACTTCCGCAAAGATGTATATGCTGTCTTTGCCAAATATTTCGACTTGCTCAACACTTTTTCCCGGCACGCCATTCACATTAAGTCGAAAAGATGACTGGTCTTCACTTTCTAGAAATACTCGATCAATACGGACAGGACGTTCGTTAGGGTTATATACCTTTATACTTCTGGTAGCAGAACCCAGTTCAGTAAAAACGGTGTCAAATCGGAGGGTATCCACCGAAAAAGATAAGGTTACCGATCCATCTGTGATGAAATCGAATTCATCCTGACAAGAAGTATTTAGGATAAACAGAATAGCCGCAATCCAATACAGTTTGGTGTTGATCTTCATAATGGTATTTTCTGAAGCGCAAAGATAAGAGGCCTAACTATGCCATCTATAGAATGGAACAATTTTTTCATATCCCATATAATCTGAAAACAAAGCGTAAAAAAAGAATAGTTATTGTTTGGCCTTTCTTTTTTGGTCTTCTTTTGGACGTATATGTTCCAAACCGGACATAATTATTGCGGGTATTTCCTGTACCTTTGTAATCATACTAAAAGTAATATATCGAATTTGCGTACCCCAAAAATAGATGTGATCATCCCTGCCTTCAATGAGGAGAAATCTATAGGGAAAGTCTTAGGTGATATCCCTTACACCTGCATACGCGAAGTTATTGTTTGTAATAATGCTTCAACGGACCGTACGGCTGAAATAGCCGAAGCTGCAGGAGCAACGGTACTTTTGGCTACCAGAAAAGGTTATGGCAGTGCTTGTTTGAGAGGGATTGATTACCTCAAGGCAAAACCGCGGGAAGAACAACCAGATATTGTTGTTTTTCTCGATGGAGACTACTCTGACCATCCCGAAGAATTACCTCATATTATTCGACCGATCATCGAGGAGAATTTTGATCTCGTTATTGGTTCTAGGGCTTTGGGGAATCTGGAAAAAGGTGCTATGCAGCCCCAACAAATTTTTGGGAATTGGTTGGCTACGAATCTGATTCGCTTGTTTTATAATCATACATTTACGGATTTAGGTCCCTTTCGGGCTATCCGTTGGGATCAGCTAATACATATCGGAATGGTTGATCCCGATTTTGGATGGACCGTTGAAATGCAAGTCAAAGCAGCCAAGTACAATTTGAAAAGTACCGAAGTCCCTGTGACGTATCGCAAAAGGGTAGGGGTTAGCAAAGTATCGGGTACAATACGAGGTACTATTCTGGCAGGGCACAAAATACTATGGACCATTTTCAAGCTTATTTAACGCCTTGCTTCTCGCTGAAGGATGAGGACATAAATTATGATGCTTTAAAGTCTGAATGGATATGTTAGCCTACATTATTTTAGCAATTTATACGGTTGCACTTCTTTATATTACCATATACTGTGTGATGCAGCTGAGATTACTGGTTGCCTATAAACGAAATAATCGGAAGGTCAGCGAAGGTGATACCTACCTCAGTTCCGGGATGGGTATACAAAACGGCATATCACCTTTAATAGGAGAAAAAGATATTGGTCAGGATGATGAGACATGGCCCATGGTTACGATCCAGTTGCCAATCTATAATGAGAAATATGTCATTGGCCGACTTATTGACGCGGTGACTGCTTTCGATTATCCTATGGATCGGTTTGAAATTTATATTTTGGATGATTCGACCGATGAGACCGTTAATCTGGTTGGGGCAAAGGTAGCCTACTATCAAGCACGTGGCTATACTATACATCAGGTGAGAAGGGAAGTTCGGCAGGGCTATAAAGCTGGAGCTCTCAGGGACGGAACGCCAATGGCTAAGGGAGATTTTATAGCTATATTTGATGCAGATTTTGTTCCGCGACCAGACTTTCTAAAAAAAACCATTCCCCATTTCAATCATGATCGAGTAGGGGTTGTACAAACTCGATGGGAGCATATCAATGAGGATTATTCGATTATCACTCGTTTACAAGCCTTACAATTAAATGTACATTTTACGGTAGAGCAGGTGGGTAGAATGCAAGCGCAGCAATTTTTGCAATTTAATGGTACTGCGGGGATATGGCGTAAGGTTTGTATTGAAGAAGCTGGTGGTTGGGAGGCAGATACCCTTACGGAAGATCTGGATTTAAGTTATCGTGCTCAGTTGAAAGGTTGGCATATTACATACCTCGAAGGGGTGGGGTCTCCTGCTGAACTACCGGCTGAAATGAATAGTAATAAATCGCAACAATAACGTAGGATGAAGGGTGGTGCCGAAACTGCAAAAAAGTTGTTACCAACCGAATGGAGGGCTGATATTGGGTTGTCAAAAAAGCTACACGCTACCTTTCATCTGTTGGGAAGTACAATTTTTGTTTTTGTTTTTGTGATGGGCGTATTTAGTGTACCATTGCTGTTGATGCTGAATGAGCTGATGGAGCTGGGTTTTGATTAAAACTGGTTTGCCAGTTTTTTGGTAGGCCTGTTATCAATAGTGATTGTATATTATGTAGCAAACGTTCAGGCACCCGTTCATCAGGATAAACCCCTAAAAGCCATCTTTAAATTTGTGGTTTTATTTCCTGTGTTTTTGGCGTTGTCCATGGGTTTATCCCTTCACAATACGGTAGCGGTGATTCAGGGTTATCGGGGTAAGAAGTCACCATTTGTGCGTACGCCAAAGTTGAATATTCAAAGCCTCCGAGATTCCTTTAATCGCAAAGCTTATATTGTGCGTAAGTTAACTTGGACAACTATTCTGGAAGGAGTAATGGCTATATACTTTACACTTGCCGTAGTGTATGGTGTGTCGCAAGGGAACCTGACCTTTCTCTATTTTCATGTTATGTTAGCTTTGGGGTATGGTGCTATTTTTTATTTTACACTTCGTCATTTAAGTTTGAAGTAAGCCTAGAGGTCATGATTCGAGGTGTCCTAGATGAGGTAAAAGCTACGGATTGGTTGATTGCCGTCATTTGGATAGCAGTAACTATCTGGTTGGGATATGGGGTTACTCGAGCAGAATTTAGTTCACTTTCTCTGGGTTTAGGCATTTTATTTGTTGCGTATTTGGGGATAATGCTTTTTCGCCCGGACCGTTGGAGATTTTACGTTTGGCTCGGCGTAATTGCGCGTATTACGTTGCTGTTTTGTGTGCCAGCGTTATCAGATGATGTATACCGGTTTATTTGGGATGGAAGACTATGGGTTGCTGGGGAAAATCCTTTCTCGTCTCTTCCGATTGACTATGTATCTAGAGGATATGACGTGAATGGCCTGAACGAGGCTTTATTTAACCGACTGAATTCTCCAGAATATTTTACCATTTATCCTCCGTTACCTCAATTCACTTTTTGGTTGTCCGCATTGGCAAGTATAGATTCTATCTACGGGTCGATAATAGTGCAGCGGGTTATCTTACTTTCGGCAGAAGTGATAACCGTATTGTATTTGCTCCCCAAAGCCTTACAGTACTGGCGTAAAAATCAGTATAGGACCTTAATCTATGCATTAAACCCTATGCTGATACTTGAGATTACGGGTAATTTACATCACGAAGGGCTGGTTGCCTTTTTCCTATTACTAAGTTGGATAAATCTGCGTCAGCATAAGTGGTTTAGCGGTGCTTTAGCAATGGTAGGAGCCATATGCTCCAAGTTACTTCCACTTCTTTTTTTGCCTTTCCTTTGGCGTAGGTTAGGGGTGAAAAAAGGACTCTACTTTTATTTGGTGACGGGGCTTTTTACCCTTATAGCTTTTGCACCATTATACGATCCGACTTTTGTTCATGGCTTTCGAGAAAGTCTGTCCCTTTACTTCCGTAAATTTGAGTTTAATGCAAGTACTTTTTATGTTATTCGTTGGATAGGTTTTCAGCAGAAGGGGTATGATATTATTCAATCGGCCGGACCTGCTTTGGCAAAAGTAATCTTCGTTTTGATTATTTCTTTAGCTGCATTGGAAAAAAGACCGCGTTGGGCCAACTTGCCAGCCATGTGCTTGGCTGCCATTATGATTTATCTTTTAGGCACTACGACGGTGCATCCTTGGTATGTCACTCTACCTATATTATGTTGTATTTTCACAAATTATCGTTTTCCGGTAGTGTGGTCGATGTTGATCATGGGCACCTATATAAACTATCGTTTACCCGTGTATCAGGAGAATCTTGTTTTGGTAGCTATTGAATATGGTATTGTTTTTATGTTCATGGTTACGGAATGGATACGTAATTTTTGTGGACGACCTTCTTGGGTTTTGCCTTAATACCACTCTATTCATTAGATAGAACGTTCCTGCTTTTTCTGTACGTTTTGCCAAGTACCCCCATTTATTGCTTCAAAGCCCATGGCGTTGAGTTGTTTTGCTGCTATTTTACTGCGAACTCCAGAACGACAACAAGTGATTATAGGCCTATTTTTATCGAGTTGATCCAAGTTGGTAAAGAGTTGTTGCACCGGAATATTCAAGGCTCCGGTTACATGGCCATGCCTGAATTCTTGAGGGCTACGAACATCAATAATCTGTGGGTTATGTGTAAGGTGTAATGCTATATCTGTACGTGAAAACCTTTTTGAAAACCATGTTCTCATAGGTATTTACTTTTGTTTTGATAAGTCTTATTTAGTAAGACGCCGTTGCGTCAATTTACTGATAGCCTTTGGCTTGTAAGTGAAATAATTCGGCATACTTTCCATTTTGGGCAAGTAACTCCTGATGAGATCCTAACTCGAGTAATTGCCCCTGCTCCAAGAATAAAATACGATCAGCCATTCTGACTGTAGAAAAACGATGTGATATTAACACTGCACTTTTGCCTTCTATAAGTTCGGAGAATCGCAGGAATACTTCGTGCTCAGATCTGGCATCCAAGGCAGCGGTAGGCTCATCAAGAATAAGTAGCTGCGCATCGCGCATGTATGCGCGTCCGAGTGCTATTTTTTGCCATTGTCCACCGGATAGATCAACGCCATTTTTGAATCGCTTGCCTAGAAATTGGTCATAGCGTTCGGGAAGTTGGTCAATAACTTCATTGGCCATACTTTTAACAGCAGCTTCTTGAATACCTTCGATATTATTAAGTTGGCCAATATTTCCGATGGCTAGGTTTTCCTTGGCCTTTAATTGAAACCGGATATAGTCTTGAAAGATAATTCCTATATTTTGGCGTAAGCTCTCCAGTTCTATTTTTTTTAGGTCAATACCATCAACTAAAATGCGGCCTTCAGTTGGATCATAAAGGCGAGCCAGTAATTTGACGAGGGTTGTTTTTCCTGCACCATTTTCACCCACTAGTGCCAATTTTTCGCCCGCTCGAAGAGTAAAGGATAAATGCCTGATCGCCCATTTTTCTGTTCCGGGATATTTGAAACCTACATTTTCAAAGGTAAATCCTTCATGAATATCAGATGGGAAGGGTAGGCTATCGTGATCGGATGAAATAGATGGTTCTAACTCCAGAAAATCAAATAAATCCTGAAGATAAAGTGCACTTTCTGTAATGCGAGAAAAACGGTTCATGATGGACTGCAACATGCCGCGCATACGAGAAAAAGCACCTGTTAAAAAAGTTAGTGTACCTAAGGTGATGGCTCCCGAAATAGTTTGTAAGGCAATAACTACATAGGCAGCATAATAGGCTGCTGTACCTAAAGAAGATAACAGAACACCCCATCCTGCCCTTTGGATCGTTATTTTGCGGTTTGCCAGGTAATAACGATGGGACAGATCAGCGAATCGGTTGGCAAGAAAGGACGACAAGTTGAAGATTTTCACTTCTTTAGCAGTTGCATCACTAGCACCTATGTATCTGAGGTAATCAAGTTCTCGACGTTCTGGAGTCCAGGAACGCGTTAGGGAGTATGACCTTTGGTTAAAGTGGCTTTCGCCCAGGAAAGATGGGATAATAGCAATAATTAGAATCAGAATTAACCATGGATTAAAGGCAATCAGGCCAGCTCCCAGGGTAAGAACAGTAATAATTTCCTGAAACTGTTGCAGTACTTGTGACATCAGAGCGGTGCGTCCGGAGGTTTGCCTACGGGCACGTTCCAGCTTATCATAGAATTCGGGATTTTCAAATTGGTACATATCCAACCGGGCTGCATGCTTGATGATGTCAACTGACGTCCGATTGGAGAAAAGGTCCCCTAGTAGGATATCAACTAGCGTAATCCCTCGATTAATGATATCAGAACCAATAGCGAGGGCCAGTTCAATACCTAATAGCTTCCAAAGAAAGGTAGAGTCAGGATTGGGCATATCAATAAGTAAGACGACCTCATCAATAATTAATTTCCCCACATATAACATAGCCAGTGGTATGAGGGATTTTACCAACCGTAATCCAATATTGGTGAGGGTCAGGGGGCGTGAGGTTTGCCAGATAAGCCCAAAGAATCGGGGTAAGTTTCGTAGTGCCGAAAACTGAGCTTTAATATTTTTGTCGGATTCTTTTTGTTTTGCCATAATCAACAAGAGAACGATTCTTACATCCAAATGGTTGGCATCAGCAAAAAGAGACAAGCAGGAATGATATCATAAACCTTCTTACATATAGAAGGTTGTATGCTCATACACTAGGTCCCAGCTTTGGGATATTAATCGGATGGCATGGCTAAAGGTATAGCGGAACTATTACGCGTTAAAGAATTATTGCGCTTAGAAAAGGAAGCTGATTTGGAGCACTATCGTGAAAAAATAGAAAGGCTTCCATTGGAAAAGCGAAAAGAGGAGGGGGTGTCTTGGTACCCTTTGCAAGTAATAAAGCAAGGATATACTATTGGTGAGCGAGCATTTATTACTGTTGAGCGAACACAGCATCTCAACGAAAAGCATCAGTTCCGATCAGGTAAAACCGTACGCATCTTTTCGAACCAACCAGCAGTGAATAGAGGGGAGGCTAATGGAGTTGTATACTTCGTTGATAAAAATCGAATGAAAGTTATCCTTAATACCAAAGACTTGCCAGAGTGGATATCGCTGGGACTAATTGGTGTTGATTTGCTCTTTGACGAGCGCAGTTATCTGGTGATGGAAAAGGCATTAGATGTGGTTGTTAAGGCCGAGAAAGGGCGCTTGAAAGAGCTAAGAAATATCTTATTGGGCAAAGAGGATGCACTATTTGATCCCGTAGCGCACCCTGTGCAGATCTCAGGGTTGAATGCATCGCAGAATAAAGCTATAAATGCCATTCTATCCGCTCGGGATATCAGTATTATTCACGGACCACCAGGTACGGGTAAGACAACAACACTGGTACATGCGGTTCGTGAACTCTGTAAAACAGAGCATACTGTTCTGGTTACTGCACCAAGCAATACGGCAGTAGACTTACTTACGGAACGGCTTAGTGAGGCGGGTTTGAATGTGGTTCGGATTGGTAATATTTCCCGTGTTGATGAATCCATTCTTGCGCATACTTTGGATGTGCGTATGGCACAACATCCGGACAGTAAAAACATTCGGAAGGTTAAGATTGAAGCGGCAGAGGCCCGTAAGCAGGGTCGTAAGTATCGTCGACGGTTTGGCAGGGAAGAATATCAGGAGAGGCGGCAATGGTTCCAAGAAGCTAAAGCGCTAATGGCCTGGGCCAATCAGTTGGAGGACCGAATGATAGACCACATTTTAAATGGTGCTCAGGTGATTACTTGTACGTTGATTGGGTCTGCTGATAAGGTACTTGAAGGTAGAACATTCCGATCAGTGGTTATCGATGAGGCAGCTCAGGCTTTGGAACCTGCTACGTGGGTTCCTTTGCTTAAAGCCTCACGGGTAGTACTAACTGGTGACCCTTTTCAGCTTCCGCCAACCGTGAAATCAAATCGGGCGGCTCGTGAAGGGTTGGCCATTACACTTATCGAAAAAGGCCTAAATCGATTACCAGGGGTACAGTTATTACGAACTCAGTACCGTATGAATACCGAAATCATGCAGTTCTCGAACAAATGGTTTTATGAGGGGCAATTGGAGGCTGCAGATGAGGTTAAGGATGGCCGCCTTAAAATTGTAGATAATATGCCGGTTGTGTTTATTGATACCGCCGGTTGTGGTTTTGATGAGAAGGTTCATCCCGCTTATAAAAGCCGCTTTAATCCTGAAGAAGCACAAATCCTGTGCGAGCATTTATATATGCTTATTGACCATCATCTCGGTCTGCCACTTCCTAGTATTGCTATCATTTCTCCTTATCGGGAGCAAGTGATACATCTGGAGGATAAAAAAGCCGAAGACCCCCGCCTTCAGGATATTTCTGTTACGATAAATACTATTGATGGATTTCAGGGACAGGAACGAGATGTTGTATATATTTCTTTGGTTCGGTCAAATGGAAAAGGAGACATCGGTTTTTTAAAAGATTACCGCAGGATGAATGTGGCGATGACTCGTGCTAAAAAGCAGCTAGTGATTGTTGGGGATAGTGCGACTATTGGAAATGATCCCTTTTATAAAGCCTTTCTTGAGTACAGTGAAAAATGGGGGAAGTATCAAACTGCGTGGGAGTACATGATGTAATGCCCATAGGCAAGAAACAGCATAGAAAAGCCCCGAAACAACAAATGTATTTCGGGGCTTCTTTATGCTTATAGCAGCTACGATCTTAGTAAGACCAAAGATCGTGCTCGAAATTAAATATCTCTGATTTTATTCTTTCGGCCTGCATCAGCAGTTCGCGTCCAGTATATTCATCCTGCAAACGTAAATCTTTGACATTGGACTGTTTGTATATATAGCTGGAGAAGTAACGCATTTCTAGCTGATCTTCCCAAGTCATCGGACTGGCGTCGTTAAATGTGTTAAAGACTCGCTCGCGCCCCAAATATTGACGGGCTTCCGGGTAGTAAACCCAGAACATGGAACGTTCACCAATAAGATCACCATTATCCGCACGTACAGGAACTACAGGTGCAACACCCAAAATCCGTACTTGCATAGTAGAAGATTCCTTATCAAAGAACCAGATTTCTTTAATTCGATAACGCTTGATGTCCTCAGGATTAATATCATTTCTGATTACTTCCAATCGGGTCTCATACGTTTCGGGGTCAGTGATTTCAATGGTATCCTGATCAAAAAGTACGTTGTTCAGCTGATTCGTATCCAGTTGGATTTGGAACTTTTCATCAGAGAAAACACGCATTGGGTTTTCATCTGCTTTTGCTGCATCGATCAAGATGCTAATGAATGGACGCTCAGGATAACCAAACGGCAAATTCATTTTTTCCCGAATATCAATTACGCGCCAAACTCTTTTTTTCCAAAAGATATCGGCTTCTCTGAGGGTCTCATAAGGGATGATGCGCTTGCTAATTGTTGAAACGGGTTCAACAATATCATCTAAAGGGGCTTGTAAAAGAGGCTCGCCCGATTCTGTCATAATGTTTCTAGGAACCTGAGCAACTAGGGTGCAGGCAAAAAAGACCAACAACGTTGCCAGACCCATGAGTTTTCCTGTTGCGTTCATGCTAAGCTTTATTTTTCCGGCCAAAATAAGAATAGTGTACCAGTTTACCGAAGAAGGGAAAAGATGAATAAATGACCAAATCTTTCCGCTCTTTGTATACCGAATCAAAACTGATTTTCTTTAAAAATGTTTCGACGACGGTATAACGTGATAAACTGGTACACTAGTGTATTTAGGTATGTTAAATTTTATCGAATTTGGAAAACCATCGGGTTAATCTTTCTCGATGCTCGATCTCCAGGGCATTTGGCACGTACATTATTGAAATAATACGCGTCACCTGGCTTGGCTTGAGCAACCAAATTCCTTGCCTGCTGACCAAATAGTGGCCCAGGATTAGTTACCGGGATGGGGTCTTTTCTGCGTGGTGCATAGACCAGCTCAAAACCAGCAATTTCACACCGTGCATCAAAGTCAAATCCGACCAATTCAGCAATTACACCGCGATGGGCTTTAAAGGTTCAGTTACCGATATAACCACTGGATTCACCACATAAATTAGCAACAGGATCCGGAATCTTCTTGATCCGGAATTCAAATGCTGTTGGGCGTAAACCACCTCCAGAAACCGATATATTGGCTACACCAGGCTGACTTACCGTGGCTACAAATTTTCCGTTTCCAGCTGATTTCATGTTTATTCCACCACCGGAACCACTTACCCGCAGATCGTTGGATGAAATACCAGCCGCAACTACGGAAATTGGATTCTCCACACCAACATACATAACGTTCATTTTGTCCGCTGAAACAGTCACCGAACGGCGCCCTACCTCATAGGTGAACGAGCCGTCACCTTCTGTTACCTCTCCGGTAAGTGGGTTGCGAACAGATACATTCATATTAAGGGTTTTTTCCCCAGTCGAGGATGTGCTGGCCGTATATTGTGCACGTCCATTTTCACCAACGGAAAGTCGAGAACCGTTAACCGAAATATTGATGTCTTCTGGGTTAATCTGTGTACTGTAGGTACCTACGGATATCTCAGCTTTAAAAGGCTCACCTGCAATGACATAAGCCTTTTCTGCCTGAACTACCGGAAAGAAAGCATCAAATTCTACTACACGACCACCTGCTAGTGTTGCCATTTGATTGACAAGAGAAGCCTCTGATGATTTTGCATCCGACTGCATTTGGCTCAACAAAGGAAGAACAGCTGCTAAGGGCATCTGACGGAATTTGAAGTCAGCCCAACTTTTCTTGTCCGTATCTTTCCAAGTTTCATCATCAACATCAAAAGGAATGTTGCCACCAATGGTTTCTACATTGCGTTTGATCTCATCTTCTGACAACCCAAAATCGCGACCATACTCTTCTAGCAAAGCAGAATAGCTGGAGACCAGGCGATCCCGCGTTTCAAGAATTTTGTCC
>JABSSK010000009.1:0-18238 GCA_013214265.1 Saprospiraceae bacterium
ATTAAACGCATTACCCAGTAAAAGATAAGCATTTTTGTAGTAGGGATGAATAGCTATTGCTCGCTCCAGGTGACCAACAGCCTTTTCCTGCAATATCTTTTGTTCTGTTGGGTCATCAATTTGCTGGGATCGTGCCAACAATTCGCCACCAACCGCATTTTGTAGCTTCGCGGATTGATCCGACACCCTAACATCCTGAGTAAATAAGGTATAGTTATTTTTCCATGCCTCATTTCGATTGATGGTACGTATAGAAAACAATATACTGATCAATATCAAAGCTATAAGCACCGTGGATATCCAACGAAGGTCTTTCACTTTAGGAAATTGCCCAGCAAACCGTTGCACTAGTCTCACCAATAACCACCCTACTGCAATCGCCCACCCCAAAGAAGGCATGAACAGTAACCGTTCTGCCATATTTGTCCCAATAGGGAACAACAAATTGGATACAGGTAAAAGCGCCACCAGAAAAAAGGCTATTCCAAATGCAATAGGCGCTCTTTTTAACACGCCTCGGAAGGCGACCCAGATGCCTGCTATATAAATTAGCATACTGATCAGTACCGCTGGGTCACTCCAACTTTGTAATGCAATATGCTTAGGGTAGTAATCATGAGTTAGTACGATGGGCGCAAATAGGAGTTGCAGGTACCTGCCCCAAGTGTAAACAATAGTAGGAAGTTTCTCAGAAAAGGTCATGAGCTCATATTGCCCATTTTCTAGCACCAAGAACGGATTATTCATGAGCTCCATGGAAGGTTCACCTGTGGCTTCAGGTAATATAGCCGATCGTAACAGTAGAAATAGTATGCCTGAACCTAGGTAGGGAAGAGCTGGTAGCCAGACCTCTTGAATTGATTTTTTTCGGAAGACATACCACATCATTGGAATAATACCTATGAAAGTAAAAGCATTTTCTTTCGATAACATACCTAAAAAAAGAAGACAAGCCCCTAGCAGGTGTAACATCCAGCTTGACCTATCAATCGCTTTTAATGCCATATACCATGCTCCTATAGCTCCTAATAAAGCTAATATTTCATCCCTCCCCTTGATGTTTGCCACTGCTTCCGTATGAACAGGATGGGTAGTAAAAAGCAGCGTAACAACGAAAGGTATCAGTGCTTTCTCCCAAGCCGGCCAGTCTCTAATCGATAGTCGTAAGGTAAGCAAGATTAGGGCACATAAAAACCCATACAACATGGCATTCAAGGCATGACTCAAACTGGGGTTTTGGCCCCATATTGCTGTTTCAAGCGCAAAGGTCGCAACAGATAAAGGCCGGTACCGCCCCCCTGTAACAAGTCTTGCTTTGGACTTATCCTGAAAAAAACCAAAGAACGTATCGTTTGAAAAAATACCGGATAAGCCCTCCAGGCCCTGCTGTGTAAGGACATTTTCGGTTATGACTATAGCATCATCTTGGGCATACTGATGCCCAATAGTATTTACATAAAGTAAAGCACCTAATAAACCTATTCCTATTACTTGAACCCTCCAGGCCTCTAACCAGGAGGGCAAATACAGTTGTCCTGTTCTCTTTTTTTTCTTTTTTGTCATGTATGATAAGCTTGTGGAAAATCCAAAATATCGAAAATCATAAGATCCAAAAATATAATTTCATGTATTTTGGTCTTTATTCATACTTTATTTGTCAATTTAATGCAGTAACAAAAAAGTAGGTTTCATTACCTTTGGTTCGCACAAATAAAAGAACACCAACAAAAATACAACCCAAGAACCTTAAAACCCTATTGCCCCAATTTCAAACCAATCCGTTCTTAGCCAACTAAAAGGTGAATAAGCAACCAACCTGAACGTATTTTTTTATATCTGTTCGTTTAAAAGTAAAATTTTCAAAGCTATTAAAACCATCGGATATCCCAATGGCCATCCGATAACCTTGCTATTTAATAACCACAAATTTTTCGTATGAGAAAAATGATTTTATGGGTTTTAACCATCCTAGTGTTCAGCCTTGCCGGCCACACACAAGATATAGATGATGCACTAAAGCCTGTAACCCAGACCTATGCATTTAAAAATGCAACCATTATCCCAGCGCCAGGTGAGAAGATGGAAACGGCAACCATTGTTATTAAGAATGGATTGATTCATGCTATGGGATCCGATATTACCATTCCTGCTGGTGCGCGTGTTATCGAAGCAGATTCCATGTTTGTTTATGCTGGCTTTATCGATGGGCTATCTAATACAGGGGTACCTCGCCCTGAAAGAGAGCAACAAACTGGAGGCAGGCGAGGTAGCCGCCCTGATGGTGTTAATCCTGGAAATCCGCCACGCCAACTGGCAGGCGTAACGCCTGAATTGCACGTGAGAGGTCAGCTTAAGCACGACGACAAATCCGTATCTGATTTAAGAAAACTAGGCTTTACAGCTGCCCATGTGGTTCCTCGAGGCCGTATGCTTCCTGGTAAAGGTTCCGTAATCATCCTTGCGGGTGATTCGGGAGAAGATATGCTCGTAGCAGAAGGTATTTCGCAATTTATTCAATTCAGCCCTGCATCTGGCGTTTTCCCAGGAACACTCATTGGTGTTATTTCCAAGTTTCACGAATTGTACCGCCAAACCGAACAACTCAACGCTCACATGAAAGCCTATCAGGCCAATCCGCAAGGCATGCCACGTCCTGATCGTAATGATGCGTTAGAAGCCATGATTCCGGTTGTAGAAGGTGAACTTCCTCTCTTTTTTGAAGCACCTGACGTGAAGTCAATCTATCGGGTTATGCGTATGCAAAAAGAGTTAGGCTTTCAGCTTGTCATTACTGGTGCTGAGGAAGCATGGTATGTCACAGATGAACTTAAGGATTCGAATACACCTATTGTGCTAAGCCTTGAGCTTCCTAAAAAACCCAAAGAGAAAAAGGGTAAGGACAAAGAAGAAGAAGAAGAAGAAGAAGACAAGGAAATGGAAATGCTACAAGAGCGAGCAAGTGAACGTATGACTGCTTATGAATCACAAGCAGCAGTCTTAGCGAAAGCAGGAATTACATTTGGCTTCAGCACAATGGAGGCTTCTCCAAAAGATATTCGTACCAACCTTAGCAGAATGATTGAGCACGGCCTGACAACTGATCAGGCGTTGGCGGCCCTCACGACAACTCCCGCAAAGATGCTGGGCGTCGACAGGACCATGGGAAGCCTTAAGAAAGGTAAAATGGGTAACCTGGTCGTCACAGATAAAGCCTACTTCGATGAAGGCTCTAATGTGCGCTTCGTTATGATTGATGGCCACCTGTTTGAGTACGAAGCCAAAAAGAAAGCAACTAAAAAGAAGGCTGACTCCGATGCGGAAGCTGATTCGTCAGTGAAAATTGCTGGTACTTGGGACTACAATATGGAAGGAATGGGACAATCTGTTGAAGGTACACTCGAGTTTTCCAATACCGATGGTGAGCTATCCGGAACGCTTTCCAACTCACAGATGCCAGGTGACGCAGAATTGGTAAATATGGTGCTAGAGGGTAATACCCTTACTTTTGATGCTCCTATCGATTTTGGCGGCCAGTCCATCACCTTAGAATTCGAAGTAGTTGTCGAAGGGGATGAACTAGAAGGCTCCGTAACCATTAGTCAATTTGGCCAGTTGGAAATTGAAGCCTATCGCAAAGGAGATCCCGATTAATTTTTTTTAAAACAAAGGAATGAACAACATGAAATACAATATATTTTCTGGCTTTCTGCTTTTGCTCTTCAGTGTATGCATGAATGCCCAGACACAAACCGGGAGTATGCTCATCAAGAACGGTACAGTTCTTACCGTTACGAACGGAACAATGGAAAATACGGATGTCCTAATCGTGGACGGTAAAATCCAAGATATTGGTCAAAACTTACGGGCACCCCGAGGAGTAGAAGAAATTGATGCCACGGGCATGCACGTTATGCCAGGAATCATTGACGCACACTCTCATATCGGACTCGAAACGGTAAACGAAGCTACCAATCCGGTAACTGCTGAAGTGTATGTGGGTGACGCCCTTAACCCGCTCGATGTTTCAATTTACCGAGCTTTAGCTGGTGGAGTAACGGCGAGTCACGCCATGCACGGATCAGCTAATGCAATCGGAGGTCAATGCGAAACCATTAAGCATCGATATGGTACCTATAACCCCGATGATATCCGCATGGATGGCGCGCCTCGTACGGTTAAATTTGCTTTGGGTGAAAACCCTATGCGCGTTCATGGTGAAGGTCGCGGGATTTTACCTGCTACCCGGATGGGTATTGAGCAAGTCATTCGCCGCGCTTTCGCTGAAGCAAAAGAATATAAAGCAGCTAAAGCACAATATGAAGAAGCCAGAAAAAACGGTGACAATACGGTTATGCCTCCTATGTACAGCCGCCGGATGGAAGCGCTAGAAGGTATTTTAGATGGAGAAATCATTATCCATTGCCATGCATACCGTGCTGACGAAATTTATATGCTCATGCAAGTCTGTAAGGATTTCGGTGTCGACTACCTGTGTTTTCATCATGCTAATGAAGGATTCAAAGTAGCACCAGATCTAGCTGCTTTTGGAGCTGCTGCTTCCGTATTTGCAGACTGGTGGTCGTTTAAGTTTGAAGTCTACTATTCGACTGCTTATAACGCAACGATACTCACACAAAATGGAGTATTGACTTCCATCAACTCGGATTCTGGCGAATTGATCCGCCATCTGTACCACGAAGCAGCAAAAACCCAACGCTATGGTGGGCTTACAGATGATGAAGCACTAGCCCTTATAACCATCAATCCGGCCAAACAGCTTGGCATTGGTGATCGGGTAGGTTCTATCGAGAAAGGTAAAGAAGCCGATATCACTATTTTCAAAGGACATCCGCTATCTATTTATGGTATTCCTATGAAGACTAATGTAGATGGTGTTATTTACTTTGATCGCGAAAATGACCCTAATGATATGCGGTTAGATGTGAATCCAGAAGAAGCTATGCCTGCATTCTTCCTAGACATCCAGGACTATAAGCATGAAAACTGTATGCATGGAACTTATCAAACTTTTAACACCTTGTTCCGCGGCTAATCTGCTGAATACGAAAAATTAAAATATATGATACGTAATATATTGTCCCTCATTTGCTGCCTATTGTTCACACAGGGACTGGTCGCCCAGGTGGACAAAGCACAAAAAGGCACCTATGCCCTAACCCAGGCGACCTTGGTTACGGTAACGAATGGTATCATTGAAAATGGTACAATGGTTATACGTGATGGCCGCATCACGGCAATGGGCAGTAATGTCACTATACCCGAAGATGCAACCACCATCAACTGCTCAGGTCATTTTATTTACCCAGGATTCATTGATGGCGGAACTACCCTTGGACTCGTTGAAATCGGCTCCATTTCTCTGACCCAAGATGCTAATGAGCTAGGTGATTTCACCCCCCACATGCAAGCACTTACAGCCGTCAACCCGAACTCAGTAGCGATACCCGTTACCAGAGTAAATGGCGTTACAACCGTAATTGCTCAACCCACTGGTGGGTTGTTCCCTGGAACTGCCGCACTGATTAATCTGGTTGGTTATACCCCAGATCAAATGTATGCCGGATTTAAAGGTATCGTCATGAACTTTCCAAGTTCAGGAAAACGAGGCTGGTGGGACCGACGTTCTGAAGAAGATGTCAAAAAAGAGTACGATAAAAACCTAAAAAACCTCAATAAGCTTTGGGATCAGGTAAAAATGTTTCAAACAGTAACGGGCACTGATAATGAAACCTACCGCCCCGATATTAAAGCTATGGTACCTGTGGTCGAAGGTGATATGGCCCTACTGATTGAGGTAAATAAGGACTCTGACATTAAAGCAGCGATTCAGTGGGTTCAAGATCGAGGGATTAAAAAACCTATTTTCACTGGCGTAGCTGAGGGATGGCGCGTAGCTAAAGAATTGGCTGAGGCGAAAATCCCCGTTATCACAGGACCGGTACTGAGTACTCCAACTCGCCCATCAGATCGTTATGATCGGCCGTATGCAAATGCAGGTCTTATGCATAAAGCAGGAGTTAAGGTTGCTATCCGTACCAACGAAACAGAAAACGTACGTAACCTACCTTTCAATGCGGGGTTTGCAGCAGCTTACGGTATGGGCGTTGAAGAAGCCCTTAAAGCGATCACCATCACCCCTGCTGAAATATTCGGCCTCGACAGTCAGATTGGATCTCTCGAAGTTGGGAAGGTTGCTAATTTGTTTGTCAGTACGGGTGATCCGTTTGAAATGAAAACAGAGATTAAGTACTTATTCATAGCTGGCTATCAAGTTCCAATTGACAACCGGCACATACAGCTTTACGAAGAGTTTCTGGAGCGTAGCCCAGGCCTAAAGAACTAAAAGCACCGATAAAAAAAGGGCTCCGTTGTATATTCGGAGTCCTTTTTTATCGGTACCTATCTTGCATTATTACTTTTTACAACCCTGTATCTGCCTTTACCTTCTGCACTACCATTAAACTCCATAGTGCCTCGTAATCTCTTTTGTTCCTCCTCCGGAAGTTCAATAAAATCAGAACACTTCGTTGAGCAACAATCATTATACTTTTCAGCACATGCATCACACTGAATGAATAGTATATGGCAGGCATCGTTCGCACAGTCCTTATGGGTATCACACGGACTACCACACTGGTGGCAAGTTGAAACCACTTCAGGGGTAATTCGCTCGCCTAGGCGTTCATCAAAAACGAAATTTTTCCCTTTGAATCGTACTGGTAGACCTTCATTCTTGCACTGACGCGCGTACTCAATAATACCACCATCAATCATATACACTTGTTCAAAACCCTTGTGCAAGTAATAGGCACTTGCTTTTTCACATCGAATTCCACCTGTGCAATACATGATCATTGGCTTATCCTTATGATCCTCCAGCATCTCTTCCACAATAGGTAACGCTTCTCTGAATGTATCCACATCCGGACAAATAGCACCTTCAAAATGGCCAACTTCACTTTCATAATGATTGCGCATATCAACTACCATCGTATTCGGGTCGTCCATCAATGCATTGACTTCGCGCGCATTTAAATGCTTACCTCTTTTTGTCACATCAAAAGCGCCGTCATCTAGCCCATCCGCTACAATCTTATCCCTAACTTTTATTTTGAGCTTATAAAAAGACTTACCATCATCATCAATAGCAATATTGAAGCGCATACCTGCCATCCAAGGAAAAGAAGTCTTAAAATACCCACGTAAAGCAGAAAGATTATTAGAGGGTAACGATATCTGACCATTAATCCCTTCTTTAGCTACATAAATTCGCCCACAGACACCTAAATCCTGAAGGCCAGTAAACAATGTGTTCCTAAACAAACGGGGCTGATCAATGTGATGGTACCGATAAAAAGAGAGCGTTGTACGTTCCTCTTCAGAGGCTGCCATCCGACGCTTTAACTCCTCGCGACTGACGAGGTTATATAAACGTTTGCGTTTCATATGTTGGGTACTATGTTAACAAAAGTGCTGAGCAAGTTGCAGGCTTGCTGCCTCGTGGGCAAAAGACTGCTAACCGTACCATATAATTGGTGCGCAATATCGGTGATTTTACCTGATCAGTCAAATATCCCTACCGTTTAACGCAGGTCTATAATACTAAAAAACATGGCCTAATCAATGCATCTGTAATTTAGTAACACCCCTAGAATAGAATTATAAAACACCAAATGCTTTGATTTTTAACTTATTATACGTAGATTACATATCGGCGTTTTGTAATTTTCCTATGGTCATATTGTTTAAGGAACTTATTCTTACGTCTTTCTAAAAGTGCTACAATATGGATTTCCGGGTGCAGCTTTATGACTCCTATACCGGAATTACTCCCCCTGACAGTGCCGCGATGGTACAACTTATTCGTCAATATGGTGACGCAGAAAATGGGGAGGAAATTTCCGAAGCTCTGGATTATGCCCTCAAAAACAAACCATCCTTTGGGGGGTATATTTTTTCCTGCTGGGATAACTATAAACTTATAGCTTGTGTGGTTGTCAACCAGACTGGTATGAGTAAATATAATCCCGGATACCTGCTAGTATACGCAGTTACACACCCCGAATGCAAAGAAGGAGATGTGATTCTTCAAGATCTAGTCCAAAAGGCAGTTCAGCATGCCAAAGGTGAAATTGCACTCCATCTGAAACCCAATCATCCTGGAATAGCATTATTCAAGCGCATAGGTTTTGAAGAGGAATACGTGGAACTTCGTATGAATGCACAAGTTCAGAACCATGCTGCCGCAAGTTAAAAGGCCCCAATCAGGGTTCGCTTATTTTGTGATAAATGATTGATTTTAAAATCCACCTATCCAAAGACCTGATTCTTAAGCCTTTGGTGGATAACATCACAATAGAGCCAATCGCAGGAACCTCGAAACCAGTTTATCCTGCCCTAATTAAATCCATTATTTTCCAACAACTCTCTGTAAAAGCAGCCCGTACCATCTATCACCGGTTCCTGATGCTATTCCCATCCGGCTACCCAGACCCATTCATTTTGATTGCCTTACCTGCAACGCAATTAAGAAAGGTTGGACTTTCCCGCCCTAAGTCTTCTTATGTAAAAGCAGTAGCCGAATTCTTTATTCAAGAAAATTACCTTCAGAAAGACTGGACACAGGAACCTTCAGAGAGCATTATGGACACCTTAACTCAAATCAAAGGTGTAGGTATTTGGACAGTACATATGCTTTTGATCAGCGCCTTGCAGCACCCAGATATATTCCCTGTACATGATCATTCTATTCGAAAAGGAATGCAAACACTTTACGATTTACCACCAATGCCTAAAAAAATAATGGACAATCACTTAGTCTCTATTGCTTCCCGTTGGACACCCTTCAGATCTTACGCCTGTAAATACATCTGGGCCTGGAAAGACAACGTATTCATTTAATCCTAATCATAAAAGTAACTCTCCATATTCAGATCAACCATTATTGTGTACTTTAGCAACACTACCTCAACGCTAAATGACCAATCTGGCCTTATGTTGCAACGATTAATAGGAGAATATATAAATCCCCGTCGAGGTCCCATGCTGATTTGCTTTGGTGGTATGCACGGTAACGAAACAGCCGGAATCGAGGCACTTGAAAACTTGTTCCAACTTTTAAATAATGAGCCTAAGGTGAATCCTCACTTTCGCTTTACAGGCCAAATGATGGGTATTCGTGGTAATTTGAGAGCACTAGAAAAACTAAAACGATTCGTTCAAAAGGATTTGAACCGCCAGTGGACCAACGACAATGTTAATCGTATCCAGCACACCCCAACTCACCTATTATCGTATGAAGACTTAGAGATAAAAGAAATTTTAGACCTTATTCGACATAAAGTGCATACCTACAAACCTGAACGCCTCGTTTTTCTGGACCTACATACCACCACTGCATATGGAGGTATATTCTCTGTAGCTACCGATGACACTGAGAGTATACGATTAGGAGTTGAAATGCACGCCCCTGTAATTAAAGGGCTACTAAAAGGGGTTTCAGGAACTACTTTACACTACTTCTCTAAAGAGCATTTCCACTATAATACCGTTGCTATAACATTTGAATCAGGTCAACATAACGAACAACTATCCGTAAATCGAGCCGTTGCGGCCATCATTAATTGCATGCGATCCCTGGGTATGGTTATGGCCGAAGATGTTGAAAACAGGCATGACAAGCTTTTAATCGACTATTCCAAGGGATTACCTAAAGTAGCTGAATTTATTATGCGACATACCATAAAACCTGGTGACACTTTCACCATGGTTCCGGGATATGATAACTTTCAAGAAGTAAAAAAAGGAGAAATTCTAGCCCATGATCAAAACGGCCCCATCCGAGCCGTATGTGATGGCCGAGTACTTATGCCATTATACCAAAAGCAGGGAGAAGATGGCTTCTTTCTCATTCGAGCCTCAGATAAGCTATAAGACCAAAACGAGTCGTAAAAGGTATATAACAATGTAATATAGAAAGTACAAAGCAGCCTTTACCTAATCGACCACTTCCACGAATTGCATATCATATAACTGCCGGTAGTGGCCATCTGATACCTGAATGAGTTCATCATGAGAGCCTATTTCCTGCACTTCTCCTTTGTGTAATACCATGATATTATCTGCATGCTGAATAGTAGACAGACGATGAGCTATAATAATAGAAGTACGTTTTGAAATGAGTGTTTCGATAGCGTACTGGATCACAGATTCTGTTTCTGGGTCAACCGAAGAGGTAGCTTCATCCAAAATCAGAATGTCCGGATCAAAGACTAATGCACGAACAAAGGAAATAAGTTGTCGTTGCCCCATCGACAGCGTCGCGCCCCGCTCCATCACTTTATAGTCATAACCACCTGGTAGTTTTTCAATAAAATCATGGGCCCCGATCATTTTAGCAGCAGAAATAACTTCTTCTCGAGAAATATCAGAGTCCCTTAAAGTAATATTCTCGAGAACAGACCCACCAAACAAGAAAACATCTTGTAATACTACCGCAATCCTTCGCCGATAAGCAAAAAGTTCATAATCCTGTATGGATGAACCATCAACCTCGATCGCTCCCTTCTGAATATCATAAAATCGGTTTAGGATGCTGATTATGGTGGGCTTACCCGAACCTGTACTTCCAACAATAGCCATCGTTTCGCCAGCTTTCACCTCAAAAGAGATATTCTTTAGAACCCAGTCACGAGCAGCATAAGCAATCCAAACATCCTTAAACTCGATATGTCCCTTAAAGCGTTCCGTAAGCGGATACCCTTCATTGGGAATTTTATCGGTACGATCAAGAACACTAAAAACCCGCTCCGCCGCTACCAATCCCATCTGCAGGGTGTTAAACTTATCAGCCAGCATTCGCATTGGCCTAAATAGCATATTCAAAAATATAGGAAATGCGACTAAAGCACCTAACGTTACATCATCAGCAATGACACCACGAGCACCCCACCAAACCATAAGTCCTAAAGAAGCTGCAGATATAATATCCACTACCGGAAAAAATACAGCATAATACAGAATAGAATTGAGATTGGCTTGCGTATACTCTCGATTAATCAGCCGAAATTGCTGAGCTTCTTCTTTTTCGGCATTAAAAATTTGCACAATGCGCATCCCCGAAATTCGCTCCTGAAGGAACGCGTTCATCTTGGATATCTGTGTTCGTACAATTTGATACGCTTCTTTTACTTTCTCTTTAAAAATATAGGTAGCAATCAATAAGAATGGCATCGTCACCAAACAAATCAATGTCAGCTTCCAACTAGTGTAGAACATAATAGCTAAAACAGCAAAAAGGGTTAATAAATCCGCAATAATTGTAATGACACCTTGAGAAAAAACGGTATTGATCGTTTCAATATCATTTATAGTTCGGGTCGTTGATGTGCCTATAGCTGTTTTATCAAAATACGTGAGCTTTAGACTCGTAATTTGGCGATACACATGTACACGAAGATCCCGAATGACGGACTGCCCCAGTAGGTTGGTCGAAAAAATGAAAAAGTATTGTAAGATTGCATGTGTAAACAAAACTCCAATGAAGATGAGCGCCATCTTGCTCAAACCCGAAATGTCATACTTAAAGATATAGTCATCAACCATCACTTTAACCAGGTATGGGCGCAAGGTGGCCAAGGGCGCAAGGACTACAGCCAGTAATCCGGCACCTATAAAAATACTCCGATAGGGTTTTGCCAAGGACAAAACACGACCTAATATTTGGTAATCAAACTTCTTATTCACGTCAGACAAAATCAGCAGATTTGCGGGCAGGCCCTTTCAGTTATTTTGTAAAACCGCAAGATAAACCCTTTTTGTAACGTAAAAGAAAACAGTAGGAAAAGACAATAGTTTCAGACCACAACATATTTACAACTTGGAAGTCATCTCCCCCGCATCAGCCATGCTATGATAATGGGTATTAGTAAGTATCAGGTGATCGAGAACCGAAACGTCCATCAGCTTTCCCGCCTCTACAATTTTTTGGGTAAGATGTCGATCAGCCTGACTGGATACCAAACTTCCTGACGGATGATTATGTCCTAAAATAATTGAAGAAGCAGAATATCCAATAGCTTTCCTGAAAACAATTTTTGCATCTACTAGCGTACCCGATACGCCACCAATACTGATACGTTCCAAACCAATCACTCGGTTAGCTCTATTTAGTAGAATTATCCAGAATTCTTCGTGTTGCAGATCTTGTAAACAGTCTGATAAAATTTTATACGCATCTGCACTCGAACGAATTTGAGGCTTTTGGGATAAATCAACCGCTTGGCGCCGTCGACCTAATTCCAGAGCGGCCAGAATGGAAATAGCTTTTGCTGGACCAATACCCGAAAATTGCTGCAACTCTTGTACAGAATACTTACCTAAAGTGTCTAGCTGATAATTTACGTTTTGAAGAAGTCGCCTTGCCATATCTACTGCGGATTCCCCGCGTTGACCTGACCCCAGAATGATAGCCAAAACTTCAGCATCGGACAACCCTTTAGGACCACCTTTTAGCCATTTCTCGCGTGGTCGTTCTCCCAACGCCCAGTCTTGAATCGCATTTTTTGATTTGGAATATGACATCGAAACCTGATTTTTATGATAAATGGTTTCCATGATTAAAACAGGGCGTCATAAGATTATATAAATTACGGTTTTATTTACTGGTACGAAACTGAAAAGATGAAGGAATTTCGTCTCAGACCTGCCGAACGACTAAAAAGCAGGCAAACCATACAAGACCTTTTTAAAAAAGGAAAATCATTTGGAATGTATCCATTACGTCTGGTATATATGCCTATACCCGACATACATGACAGCCCAAGTTTTCAATGTACCATATCCATTCCCAAACGATCCTTTAAAAAAGCCGTTCATCGAAACCGAATTCGAAGGCAAGTACGTGAGGCTTGGCGTTTACAAAAAAGTATATTGTTCGAACAGATAGCTGATCGTAATGTGTCGTTCGCGTTTATGATTCTGTACACAGCTAAAGAGCCAATGCCCTACAAAGAAATCGAAAAAGCAATGAAGAGGATGATCAGGCGCTTTCTGAAAATTCATAACTAATATATACCAACGCCAACATGCAAATACAAGTCATTACTATATATTAACAACATTGTCATTCAATTTCAACCATCCTTAATCTCTGGCCTATGCGGATAATCATTACACTTTTCACCATCTTTTTCTTATTTCCCCATGCTGTTAGTGCCCAAAAATTCCTGCAAATTGAACGCAAAGGAAGTGCTCGAACCAAAAAAATACCCTTAAATACCGAATTAACATACAGAATCCTGGGTGATGATTACTGGTACACGAATACCACACGCGACTACCTCACCGATGTGGACCTTATCGCTTTTGAAGACCGGTTTGTAAATATTAATGATATTAGGTCTTTCAAAAACGAAAGGAACTGGCCTACAGTAGCAAAAACCCAAACCCGAAATTTTGGTCTAGCATGGTCTGCACTTGCACTTATTGGAACGCTGACCGATAATGACCCTGAAACCCAATACGAATGGTCTGATGCCATTATAACAGCTGGCTGTTTTGGGCTTTCTTTCACGTTTGAGCCCCTATTCAAAAATAAGATTACAAAGTTTGGAGATAAAAAACGACTGAGACTCGTCGATCTAAGATTTAAAGATTATTAGCTCCCAATCAAGGCTGTAATGGCCAACTGGTATCCTGTAAGTCCAAAACCGGAAATGGTACCCTGACAGACAGGTGAAAGAAAAGAGTGATGCCTAAATGATTCGCGCTTGTGGACGTTGGAAATATGTACCTCAATAACAGGAGTAGTAATTCCTGCAATTCCATCAGCCAAAGCAACCGACGTATGGGTATATGCGCCAGCATTAAAAATAATACCAGCGTACTGCCCTTCAGTAGCATGGAGCCAGTCCAATAGCTGGCCTTCATGATTGGATTGCTTATACTCCAGCATGGCATCTGGAAACAACTCCTTCAGCTCTTCAAAAAAGTCCAAAAAAGTTTGTTGACCGTAAATCTCAGGCTCACGGCTCCCTAATAGGTTTAAATTAGGACCATTGAGAATAAGTATTGGTTTCACAAAGCTAGTTTAATTCGCATTATCCGACATGAATTTGACCCGCATGATCTGAATCTCTTCTAGTGTGATATCATCCTCCGCCAACTCCTGAAAAGCTATATCAGCAGAATCCGTTTGGGCTTCCATGAAATAGTCTTCGATATCCTCACGAGTATATTCATCGATATTTTCGTCCACGTAATAGTCGATATTAAGCTTTGTACCGGAAGTTACAATAGCATACATCTCATCAAGGAGTTCTTCCATCTTCAATCCGTTGGCTTCAGCAAGATCTTCCAGTGGCACTTTGCGGTCAACACCCTGAATAATATTAACCTTCACCTTCGACTTGTTGGCTACTTGTTTTACAACAATCTCGGTTGGACGTTCAATCTCATGAGATATAACGTATTCTTCGATAAGCTTAAGGAAGGGTGCAGCATATCGAAGTGCTTTCCCTTTACTGACACCACTGATATGGGTCATTTCGTCCATTGTAATTGGATACTGCGTTGCCATATCTTCCAAAGAAGGATCCTGGAAAATTACAAACGGAGGAACACCATGGCGACTCGACTCGGAACGCCTCAAGTCTTTGAGTAATCCGATTAGAACCTGATCTAAGACGGCAGTACGTGCACTTTCCATCTCATTAGCTTCCTCTAGTTCGGCATCAAAATCATGATTCAGCGGGATAGCAATATTAACGGGATGTTCTAGAAATGAACGACCTTTATCTGTCATCTTAATCAGGCCATACGTTTCAATATCTTTCCGAATTAAATCGTTCAGCAAGGCATGACGTAATACAGAAAACCAATAGTTGGCATTACGATCCACACCTATTCCAAAGAGTTCTCGTTTTACAAAACCAAAGTCTTCCATCTCTTTGGTTTTCCGACCACGGATGAAATCAACTAAGGTTGCTAAACCGTAGTTTTCATTGAGGTCCAGTACAGACTGCAAAGCGAGTACCATATCATTCTTTACCTCACCCGTTTGTTTCGGGAAACGACAGTTATCGCACATATTTTGGCATCCTGCATCATCATATGCTTCACCGAAATAATGCAATAAGAATTTTCGGCGGCAGGCAGTTGTTTCAGCATAGGCCATAACTTCTTGCATCAACTGCTGGCCCATTTCACGCTCTGCGACCGGCTTATCTCGCAAAAACTTTTCCAGCTTAAGCAAATCCTTATAGCTAAAAAAGGATACACACCGCCCATCCAGTCCATCTCGGCCCGCTCTCCCAGTTTCCTGGTAGTAATTTTCAATGCTCTTGGGCATATCATAATGAATCACAAAGCGTACGTCAGGTTTGTCAATGCCCATACCAAAAGCAATCGTTGCCACGATCACATCCACCCTTTCCATAAGGAAATCATCTTGGGTATTTGATCGTGTTTTTGCGTCTAACCCTGCATGGTATGGGGCTGCCTTTATATCATTTACCTGTAACGTTTTAGCAATTGTCTCTGCTGACTTCCGGCTTTGTACATAAATAATACCCGATTTATTGGAAATCCCTTTTATCAATTGAATGATCTGCTTAATAGTTTGTTCGGTTTTCCCTTTTGGCCGAACTTCATAGTACAAGTTGGATCGATTAAAAGAAGAAATGAAGGTTTCGTGCTCCTTCATATTCAGGTTCTTCACTATATCGGTTTGCACTTTGGGTGTTGCCGTTGCAGTAAGCGCAATAACGGGTATATCTGACCCAATCGCATTCATCATAGCTCTAATACGGCGATACTCCGGACGAAAATCATGGCCCCATTCGGAGATACAATGCGCTTCGTCAACAGCTACGAAAGAGATATTTGATTGTTGGAAAAACGCAATATTTTCCTCTTTGGTAAGCGTTTCCGGGGCAATAAACAACAGTTTGGTGTACCCATTAGTAATATCCTCTTTCACAGTTTTTATCTGTGTTTTGGTAAGAGAGGAATTTAAAAAATGAGCGATATTATCACTTTGGCTATACCCTCGTATAGAATCAACCTGATTTTTCATAAGGGCAATCAACGGAGAAATGACCAGAGCCGTTCCCTCCATCATTAAAGCTGGCAGCTGATAACAAAGTGATTTACCCCCACCGGTGGGCATAATTACAAACGTGTCTTTACCTTGTAAAACACTATGGATAACATCGTCTTGCTGACCTTTAAAATGGTCGAAGCCAAAATATTTCTGCAGCGCTTCCTGCAATGATTGGTTTGTCAAAGTCATAATTCCCTAGGCCTTTTCACTGTTCCTCATCGCCGTTATTTCTTTATAACTTTTTGATCGTGTGGAACATAGTTGGTTTCGCTTACTCACAAATTAGCGCTTCCCACAATTTACACAAAAAAACTGCCCTCTGACAAGAGATTACCTTTTTTTGACTGGGTTTATCTACATTTGAACCCAATTTCATAGGAAAATGCGCCTTTTTTCCATAAAGGCGACAAAAATAAACAAATCGTGAATACTTCTGCAAGCCTGATTAAAGAGACAGCTCTAAAAACAATAAATATTGAAAATCAAGCAATAAATGGTTTGAAAAACAGTATAAATGACTCATTTGTTGCTGTCATAGAGCTTATTTTTCGTTCCGAGGGTCGTGTTGTGTTAACAGGTATAGGAAAAAGTGCCTTGGTAGCGCAAAAAATTGTCGCCACCCTTAACTCTACAGGTACACCCTCCATTTTCTTGCACGCCGCAGATGCTATTCATGGTGACTTAGGCATGGTACAGCCAAATGATCATGTAGTATGCCTTTCCAAAAGTGGAGAAACACCTGAAATCAGAGTCTTACTCCCTTTGCTTAAGAATCTGGGAAATATTGTAATCGGAATGGTAAGTCGCTCTGATTCATTTCTGGCGAAAAAGGCTGATTATGTCATGCTGACGCCGATCGAGCAAGAAGCGGACCCCAATAATCTGGCTCCAACGGCCAGTACAACAGCACAAATGGTACTCGGTGATGCGATGGCTACTGCCTTGCTTGCCCTCAGAGGGTTTACGCCCAAAGATTTTGCACAATTTCACCCCGGGGGTGCCTTGGGCAAACAACTATATCTGCGGGTGAAAGATTTGTTCCCGCAAAATGAGAAGCCATCCGTCCTGCCAGATAGTAACTTGAGATCCATAATTGTAGAAATGACTTCCAAGCGCTTGGGAGCTACTGCCGTTATTGATCAGGATAAAAAGGTCAGAGGAATCATTACCGATGGGGATCTACGGCGAATGCTTGAAAGTGAAACTAACCTTGAAGGCATCCTCGCTTCAGCTATTATGTCTGCTGATCCCATTGTTATTCACGATAATGAAATGGCGGTCAAAGCACTGCAAATCATGCGAAAAAATAGTATTACACAACTTATTGTCACTTCGTCCAATGGCGTTTTCCAAGGCTTTATCCACCTGCATGACCTAATTCGGGAAGGACTTATATAAAGCGCTTTTGCAAAAAACAAAGCAGTATGCCTGATCAAATGCACTTAATCCTGTTTTTTATCCTGATCCTATCAGGTTGTAAGCAAAGGATTCAGTCCCCTCAACCTGCTTTTTATCATTGGCAAACCCGTTTTGAACCAAATGCCACTGCCAAATCACTATTACATGATCTGGATGTACCTACTATATGGGTGAAATATTTTGACCTAGATTGGGATAGTCAGCAACAATCTGTAACCCCTCGCGCAACCATTATATGGGCCGACACACCGTCATTATTTACCACTATTGTTCCCACCATATTTATCACGACCCGCAGCCTTGATAATACATCGATCCATGACCTTCCATATCTGGCTCAAAAAGTAGCTCGGAAAATCAACGCATTGCATCCTGTAGGATACGCTATGCCCGAAGTACAATTGGATTGCGACTGGACACCTTCTAATCAAAGTGCTTACTTTACTTTTATTCAAGCACTCAAAAAAGAAATGCCCACCGTTACAACTTGGTCGTCCACCATTCGTCTTCACCAAGTACATCATTTCAAAGAAACGGGTGTTCCTCCCGTTGATCGGGGCATACTGATGTTTTACAACATGGGGCAACTGCGCGCCTGGGAGGAAACAAATGCCATTTTGAATGTGGAAGCAGCTATACCATACATGTCAGAAAACATCTCAAAATACCCAATCGACCAAGACCTGGCTCTCCCCC
>JABSSK010000009.1:18248-32102 GCA_013214265.1 Saprospiraceae bacterium
GGTGCGGTATTTAGGGAAAATCAGCTTATATATTTGATCAATAACCTACAAGCTAGCACCCTCCATGCAAGTACACATTATGCTAAAATAGCGTACAATCGGTTCGAAGTGACAGAAGCAACATTTCTCGATGGATACTTCTTATATGAAGGTGACCGTATCCGAATAGACGCCCCAACCTACCCCGAATTGCAGATAGCGGCAGAAAAGGCCGCTAATTGGTTCCCAAAACGCCCAAAATATATTAGCTTTTACCATCTTGATTCTATACATGCAGCTAATTGGACTTATGAAGAAATTCGTTCTATTCTATTGCATTTTGATTAGCTTGTCAGCTCATTATGTGTCTGCCAATGCCCAAATCTCTTCCTGCCTACCAAATTATCGGTATGGACCCCAAACGTACACCTTTCTTTCGCCTCAACTGGTGCATTCTGATTTAGCCTCCGCTCCGTTCCTCTTACCATTTGAACAATTGTATAAGAAAAAGGGCACCCAAGCGAGCCAACAAATACAAACTAATCTCCAGGAGTGGCATCTTCGGTTTTGTGAAATTCCTGACATTAACGATATGGGGCGAACAATTTACCAAAGTTCGGTTCGCGAGCTTCAGGGTTTACAATCTGCTATTCGCAATAAAAACATACCACTACCAATCCCCTTACAGGGTAATACCTTCGCCCAATATCTAAAACGCAATAGATGTGAAGAAACCGTCAAATACCTGATTTTTGCTAAACGATGTGAGCCCTATGTAACCCTGAATGATCCGTGGGCAGACCGCAAAAAGTATGCGCCCGACATGCTCAATCTCATCGATCAGGGGTTACGCGAATTTCGACGAACAGATTCCCACTATTATCGCTTACGGTATGCTTACCAAATCATCCGACTGGCCCACTATACACAGCAGTTTCAGCGGGTGCTGGATTTATATGACTTTTTAATGCCCAAGACGGATAATGACCCCAGTATTATCGAAGACTGGATTATGGCTCATCGTGCAGGCGCCCTTCGTTCGCTGGGTCAAGAAGTAGAAGCCGCCTATTTATTTTCCAGAGTTTTTGAAAATTGTCCCGGAAAAAGAGAAGCTGCATATCACTCCTTTCGGATAAAAACAGACGCCCAGTGGGAAGCCCTACTTCAGCGATGCCAAGGGCCAGAAGAACAAGCAACCCTTTATGCTTTACAAGCCAAAGCACCTAACGCCAGAGTCATTGATGAACTACAAGAGATTTACCAACTCGACCCCGATAATCATCACTTGGAAGTCTTGTTACTCAAACTGATGGCTCGCCTCGAAGCAAATTTCTTAGGCACATCTTTTAATGCTTATCGCCGTGAAAATAAGCGTTATCACAACGTACCATCTCGAAACGCAGAGCAGGACCTCATCCGAAGTCTTGATTTTGTACGATTCGTTGTAAAAAGAGGTCGTATACCTAATGCACCCCTTTGGCAGTTAGCAGAAGGATATCTTGCTCTGTTATCAGGCGATTTTTACGCTGCTCAAACTTCGTTTAATGGCCTTAGTGGCCTTAAAAAAGGAAGCATCATCCAGCAACAACTTGACATCTGTAAACTGGTAATGGAAATCCTTAAAATGGATACTATTAATGATGCTGTTGAAAATCGGCTGGCTGAAATCATGTTTGATAACAACCTTTATCGTCGCCACCCTGATCTACCTAGCCTCATTCAAGATAAATTAACACAACTCTATCAAACCAATAATAAAGAAGGGAAACTGTTCTTACATCAGTATAGCCTACAAGAACTTAGGGTCAACCCCAAATTGTCCGTCATTGATTCGATTCTTGTACTTACCGGCAAATCAAAACTTAATCGTTTGGAGCGCGCGTTACTAAGAGAAGAAGCCAGCTTAAACATGCGTAATGATATGCTTAATCTTAAAGGGATGCTATTCTTGTCACAAGGAGATCAAATCCCTGCTATTGAGGCGTTAAAGAGAATTGACAATGTAGCCAAGAATGACTACGCCCGTTTCAATCCTTTTGAAGAAAGGATTAATGATTGTATTAATTGTGCCCGACAAGACTCATTCCGGCGCTACAATCGGGAACAACTCATCAATCGGTTTCAGGAATTAGAATATGAAGCATTAGCTAATCAAGAAATGGGTGCCCGTAATTTTTACCTCATTGGTTTGGCCCTATACAATATGACCTACTTTGGCTATGCATGGGAAGGCATGGATCAGTTTCGTTCAGGGGCCAGTATTCGCAAACGCCCTTTAGGCAGTGACCCCCAAGTGAGGCCACACCCTAATTTTCCCAATGGTAACCGCGAAGCTTTTGATTGCAAACCTGCACTCGAATACTTCAAGACAACCCTCCGACTAACCAACAACCCCGAATTGGCCGCTAGAGCGGTCTTCATGGCAGCCAAATGTGAACAAAACGAATATTTCGCCTATGGTGGTGACAGAACCTACACGTACTTCAACCTACTTTCTTCCGAATACACGCAAACTCAGTTTTACCAACAAGCCATTGAGGAATGTGCCTACCTAGAGTTTTTTGTCAATCAGTAATCTTCACGCATTATTTACAAATCAACCCACTGAAAAACAACAGAAGCGACTATCTTTGGCAAGCCCAAGCCAAATGATCACATTGCTAACCCAAAACTACTTTTACCATGAGCAACACGCAAAATCCTAATGTTGCCTATTTCTGTATGGAATACGGGCTGGACTCCAGTCTTAAAACTTATGCAGGAGGCTTGGGCATTCTTGCCGGCGATTTCATTAAAGGTGCTAAAGATCATGGCTTCCCTATGGTAGCCATTGGTATAAAATGGAAACAAGGCTACACCGATCAATACATCGATAAAAATGGTCGCCCCTATGACTCCTACCATAATTACGACTATGATTTTCTGGAGGATACCGGTGTAACTGTTCAAGTTGATATCCGACGGACCACCGTTACATGTAAAGTTTGGAAGCTTGAACGATTTGGTCATATCCCACTATACCTTCTCGATACCGATATTCCGGGTAATCCTGATGCCTGGATTTGCGGCCAGTTGTATGGATGGTTTGGAGAAGAGCGTATCGCACAGGAGATGGTGTTAGGAATTGGTGGAGTACGTGCACTACGCAAATTAGGAATCGACGTCGATATTTACCATTTCAATGAAGGACATGCTTTGTTTGCGGGTTTCGAACTTATGCGCGAAAAAATGGAAGGTCAGGGACTCCCTTTCGAAGCCGCACTTGCTGCTACCCGTGCAGAAGTAGCCTTTACCACCCACACACCTGTTATTCAAGGTAACGAATCGCATCCTATTGACCGTATTGTATATATGGGTGCCAATATGAACCTAACCGAAGAACAACTCGAATCACTTGGTGGAAGTCCATTTAACATGACAGTAGGTGCCCTTCGCCTATCAAAAATATCCAACGCTGTAGCACAATTACACGGAGAAACTGCTCAGGATATGTGGGCTCACGTCGATCAACGTTCTGAGATTATTGCCATTACGAACTGCATCCATCTACCAACTTGGGTTGACGAAGAAATGATCCATATCGCTCAAAATGGAGGTGATCTGTGGGCAAGGCACCAATACAATAAACGCCAGACCATTGCTTTCATCAAAGAACGCACGGGTGCGGAACTCAACCCCGATAAATTGTTGATTGGTTTTTCTCGTCGATTTGCACCCTACAAACGAGCTGATCTGATTTTCCAAGACCCCAAAACCATTGAACCCTATCTGGCTGATGGTCGCATCCAGATTGTATACGCCGGAAAGGCGCATCCACTTGATGATACGGGTAAAGGCCTTATCCAGCAAGTCGTCGCCATGGCACGTAAATATCCAAACGCTGTTGTATTCGTTGAAAATTATGACATGGATACCGGTGCTGCGCTAACTCGTGGTACTGATGTTTGGCTAAATAATCCGCGACGACCAAAAGAAGCGAGTGGAACATCAGGCATGAAAGCGGCCATGAACGGTGTTCTTAATTGCAGTATTCTAGATGGATGGTGGCCAGAAGCTTGCCGACATAAAGAAAACGGGTGGCAATTTGGTGATGGATTCACTAGCGATGATGTTACTTTACAAGATCAACACGACCTCAAAGCCCTCTATAATGTATTGTTTGAGGAAGTTCTGCCCACCTACTATGACCACAAGGACCAATGGGCTAATATGATGAGAAATAGTATTCTAGATACCCACGAACGCTTTGCGGTGAAGCGTATGCTCGAGGAATACTATGATCGGATGTATAAGATTTAATTCCCCTAGCGTGTATCGGATGTAGAGGTGCCAAACATCTCTGCATCCGATTTATCTGCCGCAGCATAAGTCCCTACTACACTTTCCTTCATTCTGGTATAGTTTATGGGTAGTTACAAACTTACGGAACGGGCAAGAACAATCTTACTTGCGTCCAGTTCCCTTTGCGTGTAACGGTTTTACCATCTATAGTTCTAGTAGCAAACCGACTTCCCAAGGACTGGGTGTAAATACGGTCCGCTTTAATGCCCTTTTGCACTAAATAATTGCGGATTCGCTCCAAACGTTGATCCGTTCGTTTGTCTTCAATCGTTTCTCCCCCACCCTCATTGCTATTCCCAAAAAATTCAATAGCCTGATCTGGATTCTCTTCTAAGAATAATGCCAGTTTATCCAACTGTACTTTCTGTTCAGCGTCAAGTTCCGTTTTAGTCCGCCTAAAAGTTAGGTCCTTCACATCCGCAATAGCGCCCGATAATAATCGCTGCTTTATGCTATAGCCTAGTTGCGGCACGTTAAAAGTAAGCTGCTCAAAGCAAACCTCCTGCAGATTATTGTATTTGCCAGTAGCCGCTGATATACCCCAGAAAATGGTGTTGTCACCCAAAAAAACGTCTTGGATCATATCTACGGTGCGTGCAATAATTGGTTTACCATCCAAGTAAATCGTCAGCAAAGTAGCATCCGGCTCCCAATTGATGCGAAACAAATGCAGGGCACAGTCTTCGATATTCGAAATGATAACCGGTTCTTCCTGACTGTAAAAGTGACTTACATTTCCATTGACCATTACAGCGACGTGATCTTCCTCAGGATCAGCCAAATGATAGTTTTGCCACGTATCAATTTCTATCCCTAAAGAAGGGCGTAACCCACCAAAACCCATACCTTCACCTCTATATCCGGTAGGTACCTTTTCGGGTAAAAAGATAAACACCATACCGTCGGCACCCTCAGCATCCTGACAGCCAAGCCGCAGCTTCATTTCCATTTCAAACGGCGAATTCAAATCAACAGCCTCCCGATACCAAACGGTTCCTGACATCCAGTCCTGAGCCATAGTGAGGCGAAAACAGTTATTCCCTGTACTTCGTGTATCACCTCCTGGTTGTAAATCATTAGGGTCAACCTGCAAATACGTTTGCCCTATGACCATTACCGAAAAAAGAAAGTATGCAATTGTAAAAGTAGTCCATTTCATTGGGGAATAATTTTGGCCTTTCGGCCAAAGTCTTTCAGGACGATAACCGATTGGCGGTGTCATGATATCTGTTCGAAGCCATGATCAAACTACCAAAGAACAGGATGTCAGACCTGTCTTCGCTTTCCCAAATAATGAATTATCTGTTGGTGCATGCTGCATAGATCTTCTCGATCATTTCAACCACCTTCATCCCTTCCATAGCGTTGGTTGTCATGGATCCATAACCACGTAACACATCAACTACATTTTGGATCACATAATGATGATTTGCTGCCGACCCCTGGTACGGACCGTAATCGTTGGGAGGGTTACTTGCGGGCTATTCAGGCATTTCATAACCTTGAATCAGACAATGCTCTACCTGATTCATATACTGACCTCCAATTTTGATGGTCCCATTTTCACCAATCAATGTAATGGTACTCTCAAAGTTTTGCCGAAAGGCAGCAGTAGAAAAACAAAGGTTACCCAAACCTCCTCCTTGTATTAAGCGAAAAATTACATTTCCAGAGTCATCAAACTCCGTATTATGTTGGTGCGCAACATTCTGCATATCGGTACGAATAACCTCAATATCACCGAGGAGCCAATACAGAATATCAATAAAGTGAGCGAATTGAGTGAAAAGTACACCGCCATCTAGACTTTTGGTTCCATGCCAAGTATGGGGCGTACCATCATTCTGAAGGTAATATTGGTCACTACGATTCCAGAAGCAATTGATTTGAACCAGTTGGATCCTTCCTAATAGTCCTTCTTCAATAACAGATTTCAGCCAAGTGATGGGCGGTGAGTATCGATTTTGCATAACGCAAAAAACCTGCCGATTGCAGCGCAGGGACTCGTGAATGACTTTTTCACAATCCGCCCGACTAAGGGCCATAGGCTTTTCAATCACTACGTGTTTGTGGGCTCGTAAAGCTTGCAGTGCATGTTCTGCGTGCAGGCCATTAGGGGTGCAAATACATAATACATCGAACGGCGGCCCTTCCGTAAGAAGAGATGTCAAATCAGAGAAATAAGGAATTACACCGTCTCCTTGATCTACTATTTGGGAAGAACGAATATCAGCCAAACCAACCAACTCCGTTTCCGGATGACCTTGGATAATGGCCATATGACGACGACCTATATGCCCTACCCCCAAAACAGCAAACCGAATTACTTCCATCATTCAGATATTTGCTCAACCGTATGTAAATCAGTCAATCGGTACTGTACACCACTTTCACGACATAGCGCTAATCCGGAGTCATCAAAAAATATTCGGTGCCCGTATGCACTCATCCACCCAATTTGGCGGGCTGGATTGCCCACTACCAGTGCAAAGTCGGGCACGTCATGTACCACGACAGAACCTGCACCAACAAATGCGTATTTACCCAAGTGGGAGCCACAAACAATTGTTGCATTAGCACCAATGGAAGCCCCCTGCGCAACATAAGTTTTTTCGTACGCACCCTTCCGAACAACAGCTGACCTCGGATTCGTTATATTGGTGAACACCATTGAAGGGCCCAGAAATACATCATCTTCACACACGACACCACTGTAGATAGATACATTGTTTTGGACTTTAACGTTATTACCCAACACGACATCATTTGCGACGAATACGTTTTGCCCCAAATTACAATTTTGTCCCAATCGAGCACCGGGCATGATATGACAGAAATGCCATATACGGGAACCTTCACCTATAATTGCACCCTCATCTACCACAGCTGTTTCGTGAATAAACATATCTGTAGGTTATGACCAGAACGACTTGACCTGCTCCTAGATATAAGCTAAGGTAGGCGTATCCAATTCGGAATGCATCGGAAGTGAAATTACCTGTTCGCAAAGCTCATGGGTTACTGGAAGATGAGTAGTCGACGAGAACCCTTTGAATGCCTCTTGTTCATAAAGTGGTACGGGATAGTAAATCATGCTCGGCACACTTCGCTCGCTCAAATAGCGCTGTAAATCATCACGTCGCCCATCCGTCACTTTTAGGGTATATTGATGAAAAACATGGGTAGAGTTATGCTGCCGCACAGGTGTAATCAGATGTGGAATATCTTTGAACGCAGCATCATAATGGTCGGCAGCCCTATTGCGGCCTTCAGCATAAGCATCGAGATGCTTTAACTTAATATCCAGAATTGCTGCCTGAATGGAATCTAACCTTGAATTTACGCCTACTGCATCATGGTAATAACGTCTGGCTTGCCCATGATTGGCTACCATCCTAATCTTTTGTGCCAGATCATCATGATTGGTGAATATTGCCCCTCCATCACCGTAGGCACCCAAATTCTTAGATGGGTAAAAAGAAGTACATCCAATATGCCCAATGGTTCCTGTTTTTTGTGTACGCCCATCAGAAAACGTGTAATCAGCTCCGATGGCTTGCGCGTTGTCCTCGACCACGTAAATATTGTGCTTAGCCGCAATAGCCATGCTCGGTTCCATATCACAACTTTGGCCAAATAAATTAACCGGTACAACAGCTTTTGTTTTAGGTGTGATAGCTGCTGCAAAAATCTCAGGTGTAATATTGAAAGTATGCGGATCAACATCAACCATTATGGGCGTCAATCGCAGAAGAGCAATTACTTCCGCTGTAGAAACATAAGTAAAGGCAGGAACAATAACTTCGTCACCAGGCTGAAGATCAAAAGCCATCAAAGCAATTTGCAAAGCATCTGTACCATTGGCACATGGAATGACGTGCTTTACACCATTGTATGCCTCCATTGAAGCCTGAAATTGCCGTACAGCCGGACCATTAATATATGCACAGGATGAAACAACATCAAGTACCGCCTGATCAATCTCCCCTTTTAGCTTTTGGTATTGGCGCTTTAGGTCAACCATTTGAATGTTCATTGCTGCTTTTTCCATAGGTATTTTTTTTGGTAGCGCAAAGGTAGCAGAATCCTGCATTTCCTGCGTAAATAATGCGTCAGTTCCGTGTAGTCATGCGGTCAGTTGGCGAGTTGCTGCCTTTGCAATTGTTTGACCTATTGCCAATGAAGCTGTTGCTGCCGGAGAGGGTGCATTCACTACATTTATTACCCCTTCCGTCTCAAGGATCAAAAAATCGTCCAGCAGTTCTCCATGTATGCTACAAGCCATAGCCCTAACGCCCGCTCCTCCACGCACTAGATCTTGCATTCCTATTTCAGGAATAAGATGTTGTAAAGCCGTAACAAATGCCTTTTTGCTGAAGGATCGCACCATTTCGTCCCAACCAAATCGCCAGTGTTTACGAGCCATACGTAGAAACCCTCGATGCGTAATGGTTTCCAATAACTCAACTGCGTTTACTTGATACCGAGAATACCCTTCCCGGGCAAATGCCAGAACAGCGCTGGGTCCAGCTTCAATACCGCCATGAATCATACGGGTATAATGGACACCCAAAAACGGAAAAGCTGGATTGGGAACCGGATATATCAAATTGTTGACGAGGTGTTCCTTTTCATGGACAACATTGTAATACTCCCCTCGGAAAGGTATGATTTGCACCCCACCAAGGTTTTGACCCGTCATCTGGACCACCTTATCAGCAAATAAACCTGCACAATTAATAACCAATTCTCCCTCAACTACATCTCCTGCTAAGGAAAAAATACGCCACCGTTTTCTGTGGCGAGTCATAGCCTTAACCTGAAAACCAAATTTGATCTGGTGACCTCGCTCTTGAATCAAACGAGCATAGGTTTGGGTAACCTGCACATAATCAATAATACCCGTTTGTGGCACCCATATCCCTTCAACTGCCTGCACATGAGGCTCACGTTCCTGTACCTCTTCAGCCGAAATGCGTCGTATACCCTGTAAACCATTTTCCCGGCCATGATCCATAATCTTATCCAACTGAGATCTTTCCCATTCTCTGGTAGCCACAATCACCTTCCCACAAATATCATGAGCAATATCATATTTCTGACAAAACTCAAGTAAAGCCACATACCCATCCCGGCAATTCATTGCCCTCAAACTTCCTGGGCGATAGTATATTCCAGAATGTATTACCCCGCTATTGTGCCCAGTCTGGTGCGCAGCTACATCATTCTCTTTTTCCAAAACAGTAATAACTAAATCGCGATGCGCCTCAGCTAATCGCCAAGCGGTTGCGAGCCCTACAATACCGCCACCAATTATAGTTACCTGTGTTTTCATATGTTGAAAAATAATGATTTTACTCGACAGTCATGACTACAGGACCTGGCATGCCCTCCTTTCATACCAATGTTACTCAGGGGGAAATAACAAGCTACTGTCACCAAAACTCAGGAAGCGAAACTCATTTTCCATGGCATAATGGTATACACGTTTCCAATCATCACCAATCAGAGCAGCAATAAGTAAAAGCAATGTACTTTTAGGTTGGTGGAAATTGGTAATCAGCCCATCAATCATCTGAAAAGCATATCCAGGTGCGATCATCAATTGTGTCTGACCTGTAAATTGTGACTGATTGGTTCGACGAGGCATATCCTCGATGGCCGCAATACTCTCGGCTGCACTGGGCAAATCACCCTGCGCTTCGTAGGGCACCCACTGACTGAGCTTCATCTCGCCTGAAGCCGGTATCGTCCCTTTTATAAGTGCGTATCCAAACCAATATAAGCTTTCTAATGTGCGTGCACTGGTCGTTCCAACAGGAATTACCGGAGCATTAGATGCTTTGTGCGCACGAAGTGCGGCCAAGAATGTTTGTTCTACCACAATGGTTTCTTGGTGCATATGGTGCTCCCCAATGGTTACGGACTTGACTGGCATGAATGTACCCGCTCCTACATGGAGGGTTACTGGTTTACAGACTATACCTCTTTGTGCTAATGTGCTAAAGACGCTATCCGTAAAATGAAGTCCGGCGGTAGGTGCTGCTACCGAACCCTCCCATTGGGCATATACCGTTTGGTAACGCAGCGTATCGTCGTTAGTAGCTTTGCGGTTCAAATATGGAGGCAGTGGGATAATACCTGCTGCCGCCAGAATTTCACCAAAAGAGTACCCCTGGTATGACCACGAAAAACAAACTTCAAAAGCATCATCCAAGCGACCGATACGTTCCGCTTCGAGCTGAACCGTATGCGTATCCATTGGAATTTGGAGGGTTAAGTTACTGTGCTTCCAGCGCTTATTGTTTCCAATGAGGGCTTTCCATCGTACGTGCTGGGTACTAGAAAAATTAAGCTGATACTCTTTAGGAAAGATAGGTTCTAAACACAGTATCTCGATCCTAGCACCTGTAGGTGTCAGGAAGTGGAGCCGGGCATGAATAACCCGAGTATTATTTACGACCAGCATCGTTTTTGCGGGTAGTACCGATGGTAAATGCCTGAACTGGTCGTGTGATAATTCTCCCTGTTGGTAGACCAGAAGCTTTGCTGAATCCCGCTCAGGTTTCGGGAATCGTGCAATGCGATTTTCCGGAAGATGGTAATCAAAATCTTCAATTCGAATATCCTCAACGTTCTTAATCATACGCAAATATACCCCAAACTAAACATCATAGTTTAGTACTGGAGCCAGCCACCGTTCTGCCTCCTCGATACTCATATTTTTACGTTCTGCGTAATCCTCTATTTGGTCTTTACTAATTTCACCCAATCCGAAATACTTTGAAGTTGGGTGACTAAAATACCATCCACTCACTGATGCTGCCGGATACATCGCGTAGCTTTCTGTGAGCGTTATTCCGGTTTGAGCTTCAACGTCCAATAGCTCCCATAAGGTACCTTTTTCAGTATGCTCTGGGCAAGCCGGGTACCCAGGTGCTGGGCGAATACCCTGGTAGCGCTCCGCAATCAGATCCTCATTTGATAATGGTTCATCCTGTACGTAACCCCAGTATTCTGTGCGAACTTTCTGATGCATGCGTTCAGCTAATGCTTCGGCGAAACGATCCGCCAAGGCTTTTAACATAATTGCTTGATAGTCATCATGGTCCGCTTCAAAGCGTTTTACGTGCTCCTCAATACCTTTTCCAGCCGTTACAGCAAAAGCACCAATATAATCACCTTTCCCACTGCTAATTGGTGCTATAAAATCAGATAGGGCATAATTTGGTTGCCCAGGTGCTTTTTTCCGCTGCTGCCGCAAAAAACGAAGGGTCGTTTTAATCTCCTTACGGCTTTCATCTGTGTAAATAATTACATCATCCCCGTCCGCATTGGCCGGAAATAACCCAACGACAACCTTTGCTTCCAACCATTTATTATCAATAATTTGACGAAGCATAGAACGTGCATCATTGTATAGTTTCTGCGCTTCTTGCCCAACAACTTCATCTTCCAAAATAGCGGGAAACTTACCCCTGAGTTGCCAACTGGAAAAGAATGGACTCCAATCAATGAAGTCGGTTAACTCCTCCAAGTCAAAAGAATCAATGACGTGTATGCCAGGCTTTACTGGTACTGGCGGCGAATATTCAGACCAATCGACACTCGTTTTATTAGCTCTCGCTTTTTTAAGTGTCAGATACTTCTTGTTGGACTTTCGATTACCTCTTAATTCCCTTACTCTCTGATAATCAGCCCTAAGATCAAGAATGAAATTCGATCTTGAATTTTCATCATCACTAAGCAAATTGCTGGCTACACTAACGGAACGAGATGCATCCAAAACATGAACAACCGGACCCGAATATGTCGGCTCAATTTTTACGGCGGTATGCGTCTTTGAAGTGGTAGCTCCTCCAATCAATAAGGGAACTTTAAAGCCTTGGCGTTCCATTTCTTTGGCGACGTGAACCATTTCATCCAAAGAGGGTGTTATGAGTCCGCTCAGTCCGATAATATCTGCATTTATTTCTTTGGCACGTTTAAGAATTTTATCGGCTGACACCATGACACCCATATCATCGATCTCGAAGTTATTGCACGCCAGAACTACCCCTACGATATTTTTACCGATATCGTGCACATCACCTTTTACAGTGGCAAGTAGAATACGTCCTTTTTCGTTTCCTCCCGATGCTTGTTTTGCCTCTTCAATATATGGTGTGAGATAAGCAACGGCCTTCTTCATCACCCGAGCACTTTTCACAACTTGAGGCAAGAACATTTTGCCGGCACCAAAAAGATCACCTACCACATTCATCCCATCCATTAGAGGGCCTTCGATAACCTGAAGTGGCACATCAAATTGCTGGCGTGCTTCCTCCGTATCTTCGATAATGTATTCCGTTATCCCACGTACTAAAGCGTGCTCCAACCTTTTATTCAAGGGTTCCTCACGCCAGCTCAAGTCTTTTGTGATGGAACGACCACCATCTCCTTTTACACTTTCTGCAAATTCCGTTAGCCGTTCGGTTGCATCTGGACGACGATTAAATAATACATCTTCTACCCGTTCTAATAAGTCAGCAGGGATTTCCTCATATACTTCAATCATACCAGCGTTGACAATTCCCATATCCATACCTGCTTTGATGGCGTGGAATAGAAAGGCTGCATGCATAGCTTCACGCACGACATTGTTACCTCGGAAGGAGAAAGAAATATTACTCACCCCGCCACTAATCATTGCTCCCGGACAGGCTTCTTTAATTCTACGGGTCGCATCGATAAATGCTATTGCGTATTCATTATGTTCTTCAATTCCAGTAGCAACGGCGAAGATATTAGGGTCAAAAATGATATCAAAAGGCCGAAATCCTACTTTTTCAGTAAGTATTTTATAGGCCCGAGTACAAATTTCCACTTTACGGTCAGCTGTA
Source organism: Saprospiraceae bacterium (assembly GCA_013214265.1). Classification (GTDB taxonomy): domain Bacteria; phylum Bacteroidota; class Bacteroidia; order Chitinophagales; family Saprospiraceae; genus DT-110. The sequence continues at coordinate 31,451 of JABSSK010000009.1, forward strand.
TCCGCTTGGCCTGCTTCGTCAAATGCCATTACAATAACTGCCGCACCATATCTGCGACATATGTTTGCTTGCCGAATAAACTCTTCTTCTCCTTCTTTCATGGAGATGGAGTTCACAATACATTTACCTTGCACACACTTTAACCCCGCTTCGATAACATGAAACTTTGAAGAATCGATCATTATTGGCAAACGAGCAATATCAGGTTCCGACATTACTAAGTTCAGAAAAGTAGTCATTGCTTCTTCTGAATCGAGCAGACCTTCGTCCATATTTACATCAATAATCTGGGCACCACCTTCAACTTGGTGGAGCGCAACGGATAAGGCTTCATCATAGGCCCCCGTCTTGATTAAACGAGCGAACTTTCTGGAGCCCGTAACATTAGTGCGTTCTCCTACATTTACAAAATTGGTTTGATATTAAGGTATCGGATACTTCAAAAGTATCCGATACCTTAATATCAAACCAATTTATTTCTTATTTACGTCATTAAGTAGCCTTTCTAATTCTAAATTTCCTTTCCAACCTTCAGATTTTTTCATTGCAATTAGAAGAAATTTCTTTGCTTCTTCTAAAGACTTAGCTTCTCCTCTTACCATTGCATGTTCCCAAGGCTGTTTATTTTCAGGTATTAGGTATTCAATATAGT